>JAGQJJ010000794.1 GCA_020430675.1 Myxococcales bacterium | reverse complement strand
GGCATATGGCATGTTCGAGGCCCCACCCTACAACCGCGTGCAGGCCCTCAACTTCGAGCCGATGGCATCGCTCTACGCCGAAGCCGGCGCCTGCCTGGACCGCTTCGAGGCCGGTGAGACCACCGCGGCCGAGGCGCAGGATGCCATCATCGGTCTCATCGAACAAAGCGGGCTGGGACCAGCGCCCTGGCACCTGACCGATCGCAGCAAGCGGTATCCCACCACCTTCACGCTGCCCAATCTCATCGAGTACATGCAGTGGGGCCGCACCGCCTCGCCGCCGTCCGTGCGCAATACCTATTTTGGCGGCGGCAAGGGCGACGCTTCGGCCTGGTTCCAGTGGGTGTCGACGATGTTGCTCGATGAGTTGCAACGGCAGGGCCAGGCCGCCAGCGCGCGCTCGGTCGACTATCTGCGCGAGAGCCTGCAACCGTTGCCCTGGCGCGGTGGCCACACGCCCTGATCTGCGGGGTTGGCATCGCGCGGCCCTCGGCGCAGAATGGGCCCATGAAACAGACCCTCCACGTCGAAGCGCAGGCGTTTTCGCCCGCGGAGTGCACCGATCTGACCGCGCTGCTCGGGCGACCGCCCACGCGCGGCCATGTGGGCGTCTCGATCTCGGGCGGCGGCTCGCGCGCGGCCTGCGCAGGCGTGGGCGCGCTGCGGGCCTTGCACGCTTTCGGCCTGCTGCGCCACGTGCGCGCGCTGTCGGTCGTCTCGGGCGGAAGCTGGGCCGCGGTGCCCTTCACCTTTCTGCCAGACGGCTTCGACGACGAGCACCTGCTCGGCGCGTTTGTGCCCGATCCCGCCGCGCTGCATTGGCACGCCGAGAGAACCCCGTCGCATCTCGGGTATCTGCCGTCCGGCAGTCTCATGGCGGCCTTCACCGAGGGCTCGATGCAGTCGATTGTGCTGCTGATCGAGTCGGTGCGCGACGCCATCCATGGCCTGCCCGGTGACCGATTGTGGTCGCGACAGATCGCTGAGCAGATTCTGCAGCCGTTCGGGCTCGCCGCGTTCACCGAGGATGGTCGGCCGGATGACCTGTTTGCGGCGAGCCCGGCCGCGGCCGACGCGCTGCGCGCCGCGTACCCGAATCTGCCGCGGCGCATCTACCCCGTCCGGCAGAGCGAGGCCTTGCCGCGTCCCTTCCTCGCCGTGCAATCGGCGATGCGCGTGAAGGGGCCCGATGGCTCGGTGGTGCTCGCCCCGGCGACCTTCACGCCGGTGTGGTCGGGCATTCTCGGCCATGGCATCGGCACGCTCGATGGCATCGAGGTGGGCGGCGGTGCCATCAGCAGCCATGCCTTCGGCGGCCGGCGCGTGGGCGGCACGGTGACGCGACCGCGCGTCGAGCTGAGCGCGCCGTTTGCGCTGAGCGATGTGGCTGGCATCTGCTCGGCAGCCTATGCCGACGGTGCCAGCGACCGCGGGTTCGACGAAATCACGCCGAAGCTGACCTATTTTCAGCCACTTGCCGAGGATTCGCCGAGCGCGACCGGCCTCTTTGTCGACGCCGGCGTCATGGAGAATACCGGCATCGCCGGCCTGCTTGCGTTCCCCGAGATCGATGCCATCCTCGCGATCATCAGCCCCCCGACCGCCGTCGAGCGCCACGGGCGCGATCTGGTGATCGACCGGCAGATCGCCGCGCTGTTCGGGTACCGCGAGTATGAGAAGGGGCGGGGCTGGCGGCGCTATTGCGAGCCGGGCATCGGCAGCGCCGATCGCGATGGCTGCCAGGTCTTCCGCAGCGATCAGGGCGAGTTCCAGGCGCTGCTCGCGGCGTTTGGCGCGCGCTACGACGCTGGCGAGCCGCTGGTGGTCGAAGCGATCCATGAAGTGGTGCAGAACGATCGCTTCGCCGTCGCCGGCGGCCGCAAAGTGCGCGTCGTGTGGGCGCTTCAGGGCAAGGTCCAGCGCTTTGCCAGCCGCCTGCGCCCCTCGGTGCACCTCGGGCGTGGGCCGGCGTTTCCCAACATCCCCACCGCGAGCACGGCGATGCCGACGCCCGTCGTCTCGCTGCTCGCCCACTTCTCGGCGTGGATGCTCGCCGAGACCCGGGCGGTGGTGGAGCGCCTCTTCGATCCGGCTTGAGCGCTGGTCAGTGATGCACGCGGTCTTCTGGCCCGAGCACACGGCGCTCCGCGTCGCGCAGCCCGACCAGCACGCTCTCGCCGTTGGCCGCGACGCGCAGCTCGCCGTAGCGCGCTTTGTCGAAGAGATCGGCGTGGCCCTCTTGGAAGAAGAAGGACTCGGCGCCCAATCGCACGCTGCCGTGCCGTTGTCGGTAGCGCAGGCGCAGCTCGCCTTCGCCGAGCGGCTCGCCTTTGTCAAAGCGCACCCGCTTGCCGACCTGATCGGCGTCGAGCTTCAAGATGAGGTATCCGTCGTCGGGCGCGTCGGCGTCGAAGGCATCGCGCGCGATGGCATAGCTGAGCTGCATATAATCGCCCTGGATGAGCGAGCGCGGGTCGACCGGCGCCAGCTCCAGCAGGACGAGCTTGCCATCGGCGAGCGTGGCTTCTTTCTCGGCGATCAGCCAACCGGCGGCGCCGAGCACCAGCCCGAGCCCCAGCGCGATCAGCGTCCGGTTCATCGCGCGCTCCGATGCAGGGCGACGCGGGCGCCGAGCAGCAGCGCGCCAGCGAGCCCGAGCGCGATCGACTTGGCCAGCAGCGTCATCGACAGGTGGTAGTAGAAGACGCCCAGGTACCAGAGACCAAAGACAGCTACAAGCTTGAACTACACGACGCTCTGCCGACGCGTAAAAGCAATC
>JAGQJJ010000793.1 GCA_020430675.1 Myxococcales bacterium | reverse complement strand
GAGGCCGCCGCCGAGGCCGCGCCGCCGGCCACGCCCGACCTGAGCGCGCGGCAGGGCTACCTCGACGCGGCGCCGGGCGGCATCGACGCGCGCTTCGCCTGGACGCGCCCCGGCGGGCTGGGCGCGGGCGTGCGCATCATCGACGTCGAGGGCGCGTGGCGCTTCTCGCATGAAGACCTGCTCGACGGCCAGGGCGGGGTGGCCGATGGCACCCCGTCTTCCGACCTGGGCTGGCGCAATCATGGCACCGCGGTGATCGGCGAGTTCAGCGCCGATCGCAATGGCATCGGCGTGGTGGGCATCTGCCCCGAGGCCAACGTGCGCGCGGTGTCGATCTTCGGGCCGGGCAGCGCGGGTGCCATTCAGCGGGCGGCTGACCTGCTCGGGCCCGGTGACATCCTGCTGATCGAGCTGCACCGGCCGGGGCCGCGGTTCAACTATCAGAACCGCACCGACCAGCGCGGCTATGTGGCCGTCGAGTGGTGGCCCGATGACTTCGCGGCGATTCGGTATGCCACCGGTCGCGGGGTCATCGTGGTCGAGGCCGCCGGCAACGGCGCCGAAGACCTGGACGATGCCCTCTACGACGCGCGGCCGGCGGGGTTCCCGGCGACTTGGACCAATCCCTATCGCCGCGGCGCGGCCGACTCGGGCGCGGTGCTCGTGGGCGCGGGCGCGCCGCCGCCCGGTACGCATGGCCACAACCACGGCCCCGATCGGTCGCGCCTCGACTTCTCGAACCACGGCGCGCTCATCGACGCGCAAGGCTGGGGCCGCGAGGTGACCACCACCGGGTACGGCGACCTGCAGGGCGGCGCCGACGAAGACCTCTGGTACACCGACCGCTTCAGCGGCACGTCGAGCGCGTCGCCCATCGTGGTGGGCGCGCTCGGCTGCGTGCAGGGGGCCCGGCGGGCGGCGGGGGTGACGCTGCTGACCCCGGCCACCGCGCGCGCTTTGTTGCGCAGCACCGGCTCGCCGCAGACCGACGCGCCCGGCCGCCCGGCCACCCAGCGCATCGGCAATCGCCCCGACCTGAAGGCCATGCTGCCCGTGGTCGCCGTCACGCCGAAGCTCGCGCCGCTGTATCGGTACTGGAACCCGCGCATCGGCGACCACTTCTACACGACCAACTTCGCCGAGCTGGGCACCGGCCGGTATGGCTACCCCTACGAGGGCGTGCAGTGCCAGGTCAACGCGACGCGCGGGGGCAGCGTGCCGCTGCATCGCTATTGGAACCCGAAGATTGGCGACCACTTCTACACGACCAACTTCGCCGAGCTGGGCACCGGTCGGTATGGCTACCGGTACGAGGGCGTGCAATGCCATGTCGAGCTGCGGCGGCTGCCGGGCTCGCTGCCGCTGTATCGCTACTGGAACCCGCGCATCGGCGATCACTTCTACACGACCAGCTTCGCCGAGCTGGGGCGTGGGCGCCATGGCTATACGCTCGAAGGCATCCAATGCTTCGTCTTCCCGCGGAGCCATACGCCCGCCCCGCCAGACACCACCGACGGTGATGTCACCGACGGCGATGCCACCATCGGCGATGGCATCGCGTTCGGTGACCTGGGCGCCGACGAGTCGTTCCTCGTCGACCTGGGCGGCGCCGTCGACGACGCGCCGGCCGGGCCGGGCGCCGAGTCGTTCACCGTCGACGGCCCGGGCGCGGTGGCCGACGGGGACTCCTTCCGGCTCATCTCGGGCCCGACGGATGGTCTCTCGGACGAAGAAGCCATCGATGACATCGATACCAAGGCCTCGTTCCAAGTCATCGAAGCGACCGAGGCGGCGGGCGTACAGATCCAGATCATCATCAAGGGCGCGTCGCGCTGACGCGACGACCGCCGGGCAGCGGGTCAAAGCATGAGGCCGGGCTGGCCACGCCCCGCCCGCCTGCCGAGGCGCCGGGTACTCGGCAGGCGGGCGGCGGGGATCAGCGATCCGGCCGCCGTGTGTTGTACCCGTGACATCAAAGCTCCAACCTGGGGTCTGGCGGTAACACTTCGCCACCAGCACGCACCTGCGGCCATGGCATGAGACGTGCAGCCGGCGCCCGGCTCCTTGGAGGGGGGAGTCCATGCGTCGATGGCATTTGTGCACGACCGCACGCCGATTCGGCCCCAGTCCGGCGGCCACCGCGCCGCCCCGGGCATCGACCGCCCTGTTTGAACGCCGCCCACCTCCGCTCATGCCATGCCTGCCGCATATTCACCGTCCCACCGTGCCCGCGGTCGTGCCTCTGAAGTCTCCGTCGCCGCCAAAAGTCCTGTTGGCTGTCATGCCATCGGCATCGGGCTCCCTCAACCCATCACCGCTGGCTCGTTCGTCGAACGCAAACCAGGAGAGTCATCGATGACCAGTCCCACGCTGACCCAAAACAAGCGGGCCCGAGCCACGCTCGCGGTTGCCTGGTGCGCCGCGCTGTGGCCCGCCGTGCACGCGATGGCCGGTCCGGCGCCGCCGCCGGATTGTCCCGAGGCGCAACAAGACGCCGCCTGGCTGACCACGCCCGCCTGCGCGGCGCAACTGCTGCTCACTTCGGTGGCGTCCTGGAACAGCCTTCGGGCCGCGCAGCCGTCCGCCGTGCCAGCCCTGGCCGGCGCCGATCTGAGTCGCGCCGCACTCTCGGGCGCCGATCTGCACCGGGCCAACCTCAAGGGAGCCCGCCTCGCCAGCGCCGACCTGCAGCAAGCCAACCTCGCCGGGGCCGACCTCGCCGGCGTCGATCTGTCGGGCGCCCTGCTCAGCGAAGCCGATCTGTCGGGCACCGATGTCACCG
>JAGQJJ010000792.1 GCA_020430675.1 Myxococcales bacterium | reverse complement strand
CCGTCGGCGACCGCGGCGGCCTTCGGTTTGGCGCGGCTCTCCCGCTTTTTCGTCTTCTCGGCGAAGCGAACCACCTCGTCGTCGGCCACCTCTTCGGCGGGCATGCCATCCTTGAAGGCGTCGAGCTTGCTCTTCAGCTCGGCGACGCCCTTCTGCTGGGGCTTCGTCGCCTTCGGCTCGGCAAAAGCGGGCTCGGCCGGCGCCGGCTCGGGTTCGGGCGGGCCGGCTTTGTCGCCCGCGGCCACAAAGCCGCCGATCGCGTCGTCAAGCTTGAGGTTTTCCGGCTCGGGGCGCGCCCGTTCGGGCACCTCGGTGAGCTTCTCCTCGCCGCGCCTGGTCTCTGTCTGGTCTTCGTTGGCCGCGGGGGGCATCTCGGCGATCACGGCCGTGGCGGCGTTGTCGCGGGGGATCGGCGCTTCGTCGACCTGCCGCGTCAGCATCACCGTGAGCCCGGCAGCGGCAACGATGGCCGCGGCCCCGGCGAGGGCAGGCACGAGCGTCAGGCCTTGCAGCCAGCGCCAGAAGGGCGAGGGCGTCTCCGCTTCGGCGGCGGCCAGGCGGGCGGCGCGCAAGATGTCGTAATGAAGCTGCGGGTCAGGCTCGGGCACCGGCAATGTGGCGGCGACGGCGCGGATGGCCTGCCACGCCTGCAACCGCTCGGCGCGTTCGGGGTCGGCGGCGATGCGCGCGCGGGCGGCCTCCGCTTCTTCGGGCGGCAGCTCGTCGTACAGCAGCGCGAGCAGCTCGTTGTCGAGGTCGGGGTTTTCGCGCGCCATCACGCCCGACTCCTCGCCGGCACCGGGTCGACCGCGCCGGGCAATTCGGCTGCGTAGTCGGCCAGGGCCAGCCGCAAGTTCTCCAAGGCATAACGCATGCGGCTCTTGATCGTGTTCTCCGAGACGCCAACCACCTCGGCGATCTCTTTGAACTGCATGGCCATGCACTCGCGCATCAGGAAGACTTCGCGCTGCTCGTCGCTGAGCTGCTCGACCGCGTGTTCGACGCGGACGCGAATCTCGGTCGAGTCGGTGCGCCCGTAGCCCTCGGCGCTCTTGCCGGGCACGCGGTCCATCAGCGTCGGGCCGTCGGCTTCGTCGCCGCGCGGTTGGTCGAGGCTGAGGTGCCGGCGATGCCGCGCCTTGCGCAGCGCGTCGATGCTCAGGTTGCGGGCGATGGTGTAGAGCCAGGTGGTGAAGCGCGCTTTGGGCGAGTAGCTCTGCGCGCCCTTGACGACCCGAAGGAAGGTCTCTTGCAGCAGGTCGTTGGCCAGCTCGCGGTCGTGAACGAAGCGGAAGATGAAGTGGAAGATCCGGCGCTCATGGCGGCGGAGCAGAATCTCGAAGGCCCGGGCATCGCCTTGACTGTAGAGCTCCATCAGATCCTCGTCGGGATCGTCCTCGCGCGCGGCGCGGCGTTTTCGACGCAGCGCCATGAGGATGAATCCAAGCATGATGTCGCTCTCCCGAACGCGCGAGACCGCTGAGGCGATCTAAGCGGGCGCATTTTACCGTATGGCGGCCGCATCGCCACCCTGCTGCGAGTGGGGCTGCGCGTAGGGCGGGTCGATGGTCATGAGATGGCGGGCGTTGGCGTGCCGCGCGCATCAACACTCTGCTGCGACTGGGGCAGCGCGCGGGGCGGTTCGATGGTCACCAGATGGCAGGCGGTGGCGTGGCCGTTGGCGTCGGCGCGCAGCGTGGGCGGGGTGGTGCGGCACTGCGCTTCGGCCATTGGGCAGCGCGGGTGAAAGGCGCAGCCGGGCGGTGGCGCGAGCGGGCTTGGGGGCTCGCCGATCAGCGGCGGCGCGTCGGCGCGGCGGGTCGGGTCGGGCACCGGCGCGGCGGCGAGAAGGGCTTGCGTATAGGGGTGGCGCGGGTCGGCAAACAGCTCGGCGGCCGGGGCCTGCTCGACGACGCGGCCCAGGTACATGACCGCGACGCGATGGCTGAACAGCTCGACGACCTTCAGATCGTGGGCCACGAAGACGTAGGCCAGCTTGCGCTCGGCCTGCAGCTCGGTGAGCAGGTTGATCACGCCGGCCTGCACGCTCACGTCGAGCGCGCTGACCGGCTCGTCGGCGACGACCACCGCTGGGTCGAGCGCCAGGGCGCGGGCGATGCCGATGCGCTGGAGCTGGCCGCCGCTGAAGGCATGAGGCGGACGATCGATGGCCTCGCGGGGCAGGCCGACGCGGTCGAAGAGCGCTTCGACGCGGGCCTGGCGGGCGGCGCGGTCGCCCACCTTGTGCACCCGCAGCGGCTCGGCGACGGATTGGCCCACCGTCATGCGTGGGTCGAGGCTGGCGTGCGGATCCTGGAAGATCATGGCCGTGCGGCGCCGCAGGGTGCGCAGGTGGCGCTCGGCGCGCTCGGTGATGTCTTCGCCAAAGGCCACGAGGCGGCCGCGGGTGATGGGTTCGAGGCGCAGCAGCGCGCGGCCCAGGGTCGACTTGCCGCAGCCGCTCTCGCCGACGACGCCCAGCGTACCCCCCTTTGGCAGGGTGAACGACACGTCGTCGACCGCCCGAACCACGGGCCGTGGCCCGCCGTCCAGCATCGGCCGCTTCAACGGAAAATGCTTGCGCAGGCCGTCGACGATCAACAGCGGTTGCGCTGGTCCGCCCCGGTCCTCGAGCTTGCGCATCCGGCCCCGTCTCCCTCAGCGATGAGGGGGCACGAGGCAAGGCCCGTGCCAGGACCGCGGGCGGGGGCCTACTCCCCGGCGGCGATGGCCGGTTCGGGCATCGCCGGCCGGTAGTCGGGCACGAGGTGGCGCAGCAGTAGC
>JAGQJJ010000791.1 GCA_020430675.1 Myxococcales bacterium | reverse complement strand
TGCCACGCGCGGGTCTGAAAGACGTTGTCGGGCTCATCGCGCGGGTCGCCTTTTGCGGGCAGCCAGCGCGGACCGGGCGGCGGGGCGGGCATCACGGCAACCACGGCTGACGGCGCAGGGCGCGGTAGAGGTCACGGCGGGCCTTCTTGCCGGCCGGGCCCGCGTCGGCGGACTGGGCGACGGACACGAGGCCGGTCAGGTCGCCGAGGTTCGGGCATTGCGCGGCCAGCGCGGCCATCGCCGGGCCGCCTTCCGCGATGAGCCGGTCACGCCAGTGCTCGGCGCGGTGGTCCAGCTCGACGGTCGCCGCGTGCGCCGCTTGATCGCCGTGCACCGCGGTCATCAGGGCGGCCCAGGCGGCGTCGGGCAGGCGGCGCACCAGGTAGCGGCCGAGCCGCCGCCGCGCCCCGTCATGGCGCATGGCGGCGTACTCTTCGACGGCGTCGGCGATCTCGGGGTCGAGCTTGAGCGCGTCGCGCGCTTCGGGCGGACGACGCGCGAGGTCATCGAGCAGGGCGAGGCGCTCGTTGAGCACCGCGCGCGCGTCCTCGCGCTGGCGGGTACGGCTCGGCGGCGGCGGTTCGATCTCGGGGCGTGGTCGGCGGGCCATGGCCGGCGATGGAACACCGCGCGGCCGCCAAACGCAAGCCTCGACCGACTCGGCCAAGGCTTGCGGGAGCCGGATCAGTCGTCGTGCGGGCCGTCCATGTCATCGCCGCCGGGGCCGCCGGGGCCGGGCGGGCCACGGTGCCGGTGATGGCGACCCTTGCCGCGATGCGCGTGCATCATGGCCTTGAGGCCCTTCTGCTGCTCGGGGGTGAGCAGGCCGCGAATGTCGAGCATCAGACCCAGCTTGTGCTTGCGCAGCGCGGTGTGCGCGGCGCCGACCTTGTCGATCTGGGCCATCACCGCGGCGCGGTCGGGCTTCTCCTGGTCGAGTTGGCGGCGCAGGTCGACCTCGGCGGTCTTGAGGTTGGCCTGGAGGGCGATGCCCTCCTTCTCGGCGGCGTAGACCTTCTCTTTGATGCGGCCGAGCGTCGCGTCGTCGATGCCAAGCTTGGCGGCCGACTCTTCGAGCATCTTGAGGTGCATCTCGGGCCCGGGGCCGCCGCGCCCACCGGGTCCACCCGGGCCGCCATGCGGGCGGGCGGCGGCGAAGGCGGGCAGGAGCAGGGTCAACCCGAGCAGGGTCAGGACAAAACGGGGGGACTTGCGAAGCATCACCATGCCTCCTCTTCATCGGCCGTGGGCCAGTTCACCAAAACAGCCAGCGGCTCGTAATCCGCCGGCAACCAGTCGTCTTCATCGGCGCCGAGCGCGCCGATGTCGCTGAGGGGTTCGGTCTGCCGCAACTCGGCGAACGGGTCGCTGGTCGCGGGCGGCGTGAGCGCGGCGAGCCAGTCGACCGCGATCGGCGCCGGGGTCTCTTCGCGCGCCGGGTCGGGCGTGTTGGGGCGCAGCGCGTAGAGCGCAAACGCCGTCGCCGCGGCGGCCATCAGCGCGCCGCCCCACGCCAGCGGGGCGCGGCGGCGACGGGCGTCCAGCGCTTCGCGGCGCTCGGCGAGCCGGGCGTCGAAGCGGGCGGCGTCGACCGGCGGCGGCGCATAGGCGCGGCGCAGGCGGTCGACGAAGCGGGCGTCTTCGGGGCTCATCACGCGGCCTCCTCCCGGCGCAGATCGGCCAGATCGGCGCGCATTGCGCCAAGCGCCCGATGCAGGTGGCTCTTGATCGTGCCGGGCGCCCGGTCGAGCGCGGCGGCGGCTTCTTCGATGGTCAGGCCCTGCAAGTGCACCAACACGAAGGCTTCGCGCTGGCCGGGCGAGAGTCTTTCGAGCGCGGCGCCGATGCGGCGGCGCAGGCCGTCGTCCTGCGGGGTCGGCAGCACGGGCACCTCGGGGGTTTCGCCCCAGAGTCCGCCGAAGCGGCGGCGCACGCCGGCCCAGCGCTGGTGGCTGCGCACCTGGCGGATGAGGATGCGGTGGAACCAGGTCGACAGACGGGCGTCGTCGCGAAAGCCGGGCAACGCGCGCCAGGCGCGGAGAAATGCTTGCTGGGTGACGTCTTCCGCCGTGGCGCGGTCGCCGCCGAGCAGCCGCCACGCGAGGCCGACCGCCGACTCGCGGTTCTCGGCCACGAGCGCTCGAAATCGCGCTTCGCGGGTGTCGGCCATTTCGAGGCTCATGGCGTCGGCGTGCATCGCGGCTCCATCGGTCTGCTCGATTGGACCCGCGACACGGCGATCGGGTTTACATCAATTTGGTGAGCGCAAAGCCGGTGAGGCTGACCAGCGTCGCGAGGCCGAAGAGGCCGCCGAAGCTCTCGATGCGCACGCCGTCGCCGCTGGCGTTGTCGGCGAGCTTCAGCAGGATCATGTTGACCACGATGGGCACCAGGAACCAGGCGAGCCCCAGGGTCAGGATCATCGGCAGGAAGAGCAGCACCTTGACCAGAAAGGTGATCAGCCAGCCGAGCAGCACGTTGGCCACCCCGAAGAGCGCGGCGGCGCCAAACGCGGCGCCCCACGAGCGAATCTTGACGGTGGGCATGAGCCCGGCGCCGAGCACCAGCACGCCGGCGTAGGCGGCCCATTTGATGAGCAGTTCGGTCATGGCGAGTCTCCGGGCCCCCCAGCGAAGGGGAGGCGGTCGAGGATGAGGCCGGCGCCGTCGCGGCCGGCGAGCGCCAGCACCCGCGCGGGGCGGCCGCGGTCGTCATCGAGGAAGCGCAGGGCCTTGACGGTCAGGCCGGCGCCGCAGAACGCGAGCAACAGCGCGGGCAGATGATC
>JAGQJJ010000790.1 GCA_020430675.1 Myxococcales bacterium | reverse complement strand
CCACCTGACCAGCGACGACACAACGCGACGGCTTAACCTGAACGCACTGAACTGCACGACGATGTGCGCGGCTGGTTCACGCCCGAGGCGATCGACGCCCAAAGGCGACTCGATCGAAGCGTTGGCCACGCGGCTCAGCCAGCCGGCCTGGCTCATCGAGCGCTGGCTGGCCGAGGGCGGCCCGGCCCACGCCACGCAGGTCGCCGAGGGTTATAACCACCCGGCTCCATTGACGATTCGCCTCGATGGCGCCGCGCTCGACCGCGAGGCATTGGCCGCCCGGCTCACCGCCGAGGGCGCCACCGTGCAGCCCACGGCGCACGCGCCCGACGGCCTGCACATCGAGAGCGCCGGCTCGCCGTTTGCCGGCGAAGCCTTCGGCGCGGGCTGGTGGCAGGCCCAGGATGAGGCCTCGCAATTGGTGGTGCTGCTTCTCGACCCGCAGCCCGGCGAGCGGGTCTGGGACGCCTGCGCCGCGCCCGGCGGCAAAGCGCGGTACATCGCCCGACGCCTCGGCGAGACCGGTGCGCTGCTCGCCACCGACGCGCACGAGGCCAAGGCGCGGCGGCTCGCCGAAGGTTTTGGCGGCATGAAGCGGGTGCAGGTGCGCGCCCACGACGCCACCACGGCGCCGAGCGAGCGGCCCTTCGACCGCGTGCTGCTCGACGCGCCGTGTTCGGGGCTGGGCGTCATGCGGCGGCACCCCGAGATCAAATGGCGGCGCACCCTCGAAGACGTGCAGGCCCGCGCTGCGCTCCAGGCCCGACTGCTCGACGCCGCCGCCCGCGCGGTGCGCCCGGGCGGCGTGCTGGTCTACAGCGTGTGCACCGAGACCGCCGAAGAGGGCCCCGATCAGGTCGCGCGTTTCCTCGAAACACACCGTGATTTTGCGCCCGAGACGCCCGCCGACGCCGACGTGCGCTGGTCGGCGCTGCTCGACGCCGGGGGCGCGCTGCGCTTGCGCCCGCATCTGCACGGCGCTGATGGCTTTTTTGCGCTGCGCCTGCGCCGGAAGGGGAGCCCATGATCGACCTCGCCCCGTCGATCCTGTCAGCCGATTTTGGCCGCCTCGCCGAAGAGATCGCCGCGGTCACCGCCGCCGGCGCCGACTCGATCCACCTCGACGTGATGGACGGCCACTTCGTGCCCAACCTCACGTTCGGCCCCGCCATCGTCAAAGCGGTGCGCAAGGCCAGCAAGCTGCCGTTCGACGCGCATCTGATGGTCGCCGACCCCGACTTCTGGGCCCCGCGCTTCCGCGAGGCCGGCGCCGACGCCATCACGGTGCACGCCGAGGCGGTGCACCACCTGCACCGCTCGCTGCAAGCCGTGCGCGCCACCGGCGCCCGGGTCGGGGTCAGCCTCAACCCGCACACGCCGCTCTCGGTGCTCGACTACGTGCTCGGCGACGTCGATCGGGTGCTGCTGATGACGGTCAACCCCGGCTTCGGCGGTCAGTCGTTCATCCCGGCGATGCTCGACAAGATCGCCGCCTTGCGCAAAACGATCGACCTCCGCGGGTTGAGAGTTGACATCCAGGTCGACGGTGGCATAAATACGCGCACTGTTTTCGCCGCTGCCGCAGCGGGGGCGACCGCCTTCGTCGCTGGCTCGGCGGTGTTCGGCGCTCCCGATTATTCCGAGGCCATCTCCGCTTTGCGGGCCCGAGCCTTGGACGGCGCGTTTGAACGGCAGATCGACGGGGCGTAGCGCAGTCTGGTAGCGCACATGCTTCGGGTGCATGGAGTCGGAGGTTCAAATCCTCTCGCCCCGACCAGAACGCCGGCACTTGTTGCCGGCGTTCGCATTTCGAAGCCCTGAATCTCGGAAAACGCCGCGCTCACAGCGGTGCGCAAGTCCGTTGATTCCCCAAGCGCGCCGGACGTGGCGTCGCCGGCAAGGCCAAGAGCGGAGGCGATGTCTCAGCATCGTCGAGCGGCCAAGCCCGCGACCTGACGGGGCGCAGGCCGGTCGCGCAGCGACAGAACGCCGCCAGCGGCGTCGCGGACCAGCGCGACGGGATCCACGGCGCCGCGCACCGCTGTCAGTCCTGCTCAAACTCGCTGGCGTCGCCCAGGCCCACGCGCACCACGGCGTGCGGCTCGCAGGTGAGGTCGACGATGGTCGACATGCCCGCCGGCACGTTGCCCGCGTCGAGCACCGCCGACAGGCCGTGGCCGAAGATGTTCTCCACCGTCCACGGGTCATGGCACTCGACGCCGTCATCGGGGTCGATGGCGCTGGTCACGATCAGCGGCTTGCCCACCGCTTCGATGATCGCCTGCGGCACGCCGTGGTCGGGCACGCGCACGCCGATGCGCTTGCGCTTGTCACCGATGAAGCGCGGCAAGTTGCGGTTGGCTTCGAGGATGAAGCAGTACGGCCCGGGCAGGTAGCGCTTGAGGATGCGATAGGCCTGATCGTCGACCATGGCGTACTCGCTGACGTGGCGCAGGTCGCGAAACACCAGCGCCAGCGGCTTCTTCGGGTCGAGCCGCCGCAGGGCCATCAGCTTGTTGACCGCGACCTTGTGGTCGGGCAGGCAGGCCAGCGAATACGAGGTGTCGGTCGGCATCGCGATGACGCCGTCGTCTTCGAGGAAGGTGACGACGCGCTCGATGCGGTAGGGCGACGGGTACTGCCCGTCCATCTGGAGGATCACGGTCGCTCCTTTCGGCCCGTGGGCCGCGCCGTCTTCGGGCGGTCTGGCCGGGCGGGGCGGCCTTTGGCGGGCGCCGGGCGTGACGCGCTCGGGCGGGCCGGCGTCGGCGCCGGCCGGGGCGCGGCGACCTTCA
>JAGQJJ010000789.1 GCA_020430675.1 Myxococcales bacterium | reverse complement strand
CGGGCCCCAACAGGGCGGAAGCGACGGCTGCACGTCCAGCTCGAGCGCGACCGAGTGCGGCAGCAGCCGGCGCAGCATGCCCACCGCGGCGATGGCCCGCCCCGGTACGTCGAGCGCTCCGATCTCCAACGGCTGCTGCCGACTGAACGCCAGCAGCTGTCCGGTGAGCGCCGACGCCCGCTCGGCTGCCGTCAGAATGTCCTGGCGCGCCAGCGCCCGGCCCTCCGGGTCGTCGTCCGCCAACAGCTCGGCGTTGGCCATGATGATCTGCAGCAGGTTGTTGAAGTCGTGGGCCACCCCGCCGGCGAGCCGGCCAAGCGACTCCATCTTCTGCGCCTGCTGGAGCTGTCGCTGGGCTTCGAGCTTCTGGTCGGCTTCCTGCACCAGCGCGTCGTAGAGCGCCTGGCTGCGACGCAGCGCGCCCTGGAGGCGGGTCACGATGAAGAGGACCGAGCCGGTGGTCCCGGCGACCACCGCGCCGTAGATCGCCACGACCCGCACCCAAAAACCGGGCACCGAGAGATCGAGGTAGGCGTCTGGCGGAATCTCACGCCCGGCGATGAACAGCGCGCCGATGGCCACCCAGATCGCGAGCAGGCCCGCCACCACCGCCCAGGCCGCGCGCCGGCCGACGATCAGCGCTGTGAGCACGCTCATCAAGAGCCCCGCGCTCAGCGCATTGGGCAGCAGGTAACCCATTTCGAGGGCGGCGCCGGCGACCACCATGCCGAAGCCCCCGATCAGCATCCAGGCCCGGACGGTGGTCGGACCCCGGCGCCACGCGAGCGCCGCGGCGAGCACAAGCTCGCCGGGTAGCAGGCGCGGGGCGGTCCGCAGTCCTGAGGCGGTGTGCTCGACGTACACGGTGGCCATCGCGAAGAAGACGACAACCACCGCGGTCCACAGCGCGCGCTCGAGGACGGTGCGCCGCCAGCTCGCGACGGTGTCGTCGGCGACGTCGCGACCCATCATGTCCCCCCGAGCCGTGGCACAGGTCGTGTCGGCCAGGATCTACCGTGGACCATGCCATTTGCAAACCCACGCGAACGGTGGGCGTGTCGAACACATGCGTGCCACCCGTCCCGGGCGTGGTGTGCCTTCCGGTTGTCGGCAGGGGACAAAGCGCGCCCGGAGCAGCCGCCAGGTCGGCGTCGGGCGGTCGGGCGCGTCGTTGGTGGAGTATTGTGGGCAACCCCAAACCGACGCGCGTTTTGTCAACTGGAGTGTCTGTTACTTGCCCTGCGCCTCGGCGATCGCCTGTGCGCGGCGTGCGAGCTGCACGAAGCCGGCGCGGTAGCCTTCGGTGTCTTTGCCCAGCGCCCCGCTCGCCCGCTCGATGACATGGGCGTACGAGGCGTCGCCGCTGAACTTCGAGCCGCGCAGCACCATCGCCATCTCGGCGACCGCCGCCGAGAAGCGGAAGTCGGCGCTGGTCTTGCTGAGCGTCACGCCCTGATCGACCAACGGCTGCTCGAGCAGCGTGCTCTTGTCGCCGTCGGGCTGCTTGTAGCGCAGCTTGACGGTCAGCATCTCGGGCGAGGCCTTGGCCGCGTCGCTGACCTCGCGCGTCTGGTACTTGAGCGCGTCGACGCCGGGCAGGGGCTCCTTGCTGTCGGTGGGGATGATCTCGTAGAGCACGGTCACGGTATGGCCCGCGCCCAGCTCGCCGGCGTCTTTGGTGTCATCGTTGAAGTCGCGGTTGGCCAGCGCGCGGTTCTCGTAGCCCAGCAGGCGGTAGCCCTTGACCTTGGCCGGGTTGAACTCGACCTGGATCTTCACGTCCTTGGCGATGGTCAACAGCGTGCCGCCCATCTCGGTGACCAGCACCTTCTTGGCTTCGAGCACATTGTCGATATAGGCCGCGTTGCCGTTGCCCTTGTTCGACAGCTCTTCCATCTTGCTGTCTTTGTAGTTGCCGCCGCCGAAGCCCAGAATCGTCAAGAAAACGCCCGACTTGCGCTCCTCTTCGATCATGCGCACGAGGTCGCCCTGGCTGCTGACGCCCACGTTGAAGTCGCCGTCGGTGGCCAGGATGATCCGGTTGTTGCCGCCCTTGATGAAGTTGTCGCGGGCGATCTGGTAGGCCAGCTTGATGCCCGCGCCGCCAGCGGTTGAGCCGCCCGCCGAGAGCCGGTCGATGGCATCGAGGATGGCTTGCTGATCCTTGCCATTGGTCGATGGCAGCACGAGGCCGGCGGCGCCGGCGTAGACCACGATGGCCACCTTGTCGTGCGGGCGCAGATTGCGCACCAGCATCTTGAAGGCCTGCTTGAGCAGCGGCAGCTTGTCGGGGCTGTTCATCGAGCCCGAGACGTCGAGCAGGAAGACCAGGTTCGAGGCGGGCAGCGCGGCAGTGTCGATCTTGCGGCCCTGCAGGCCGATATGCACCAGGCGGTGGGCGGGGGCCCAGGGCGCCGACGAGACCTCGGTCGTGACCGAGAAGGGGTGCTCGCCGGTGGGGTTCGGGTAGTCATAGTCGAAGTAGTTGATGAACTCTTCGAGGCGCACCGCATCGGGCGGCGGCAGGCGGCCTTCGCGCTCGATGAAGCGGCGGGCGTTGGCGTAGCTGGCGGTGTCGACGTCGATCGAGAAGGTCGACAGAGGATCCTGCATCGTCGACTTGAAGGGCGCCTCGTCGATGTGGGCGTACTCTTCGGTGTTGAACTCGCCGCTTGGCATGCGGATGTCGGGCATGGGCGCCATGGCGGGGGCGGGCGGCGGCGCGTAGGCCATCGAGCGGCTGGCGCCGGCGCGGATCGCCATCGGGGCGGGCGCGGCGTCTTCCAGCGCTTCGT
>JAGQJJ010000788.1 GCA_020430675.1 Myxococcales bacterium | reverse complement strand
CCGGGATGCGGATCGAACCCGCGCCGTCGGCGCCTTGCGCGATCGGCAGCAGACCGCCCGCCACCGCGGCCGATGAACCACCGCTCGACCCACCCGAGCTGTGCGTCGGGTTCCACGGATTGCGCGCCGGCGGGTGCAGATCGGTCTCGACGATGGGCATCACCGCCATCTCGCTCGTCGCCAGCTTGCCGAGCACGATCATGCCCGCCCGCCGGATGCGCTTGACCTGCAAGCTGTCGAACGGCGACCAGACCAGCCGCCAGGCGCGCGAGCCCCCGCGGTTCCACATGAAGCGCGTGGGATCGGTGTCCTTGATGCCCGTCGGCACCCCCAGCAGCGCCGGCAGCGGTGTGTTTGCGCCCGCCTGCCGCCAGCGCACGAGGCGCTGATCCACGGCGCGCGCCGTCCGCAGCGCGCGCCGCGGAGTGACCTGGACAAACGCGCCGAGCTTGTCATTGCCCTGGCCGATGCGCGCCAGATAACCCGCGACCAACTCGGCCGAAGACACCTCGCCGGCCCGCAGGCGGGCGGCCAGGGTCAGCGCGGGCTCATCCAACACCGCTTCCAGGTCAGCCATCGAATCCCCTCGCCCGCTGGGTCAATCCAGCGACGTGTCGACCACGGCGCTCGCGGGCATGTCGAGCCGCGTCTCATCAAACGGCACGCCGTACGCCAGCGCGCTCACCTTGGCATCGGTGACCTTCTCGCCGCGCTTGCCATCGCCGAATGCATAGAAGGTATGCGTCGTAGGCAGGGTGATGGGGCCCACCTTGATGGCATCGGCATAAACGAGCAGCTTCTCCGGGGTGTGAGGCACGCCCATCTTCCGGGCGAAGGCCCGATAGCTGACCACGTAGCGCAACGCCAGCAGGTGGCCGTCGCCGCGGTCGAAATAGCAGATGTAATAGTCATCGGGCGCGTCGCCGGTGCCGGCGTCGAAGGTCACGCGCACCACGTCCGCCGCGGGCAGGCCGGCGGCCGCCGGGTCGTCGTCGGCCACCGCCAGCTTCACGCCCGGATCGGCGAGCACAAACGGCATGGCGACAAAGTAGTAGGGCGTCAGCGCCCAGAACCGCGGGCTGCCCGCAAATGGCTCGCCCTCGAACTTCGACCACGCGCGCTGCCCGTTCCACGCGAGCGTGCCTTTGTTCGGCGCGGTGACCTCATGGTAGGCCCGCGCGGCGAGCAGATCGATGGTCTGAAGCGAGGCGATGGGCGGCCGGCCGGCGACGGGCTTGTATTCGTAGGCAAACCGCAACGCGCGGCCGGCGAACCACGCCTCCAGGCCGCCTTGCTGGTCGATGGCGCGCTGCACGATGCGCCCGGCCTCGCCCGCCGCGGCAAGCCGCGCCTTGCCTTCCGCCGCGCGGCGCGCCGGCTCCTGGGCATCGACGGGACGGCGATCCTGGGCCATCGCCCCGAAGGCGGTGACGAGAATGCATACCCCGGCCAAGGCGCGCAGGGTCGAGCAAGACGTCTTCACGGGCTCCTCCTCGTCGCGTCGCCGCGACTTCGGTTCAACCGCTGCGCGCGATCAGGCTCAAGAACTCGGCCCGGCACTCAGGCTCGTTGCGGAAGTCGCCGAGCATGGCCGAGGTTGTCATCAGCGAGCGCTGCTTGGCGACGCCGCGCATCATCATGCACAGGTGGCGTGCTTCGACGACCACGCCCACGCCGCGCGGCGTCAGGTGCGTCATCAGGGCGTCGGCGATTTGCTGCGTCAAGTTCTCTTGAACTTGAAGACGGCGTGAGAAGGCATCGACGATGCGCGCGATCTTGGACAGGCCGACGATGCGCCCGTCGGGGATGTAGCCGACATGGCAGTGCCCGAAGAACGGCAACAGGTGGTGTTCGCAGAGCGAGTAGAACTCGATATGCGTCACCACCACCATCTCGTCGTTGTCGGACGTGAACAGGGCGCCGTTGATGATCTCATCGACCGACTGGTGATAGCCGCGCGTGCATTCGGCCATCGCCCGCGCCGCCCGCGCCGGGGTCTTCAGCAGGCCCTCGCGGCTGGGATCCTCGCCGATGGCCTTGAGCACGCCGAGGTAGAGCTCATCCATGTCAGGGCGCCGCCTTCTCCGGGGCCGCCGGCGTGGCCTCGGCGGGCGCCGGCACGGCAGTCGGGGCCGCGCCAACGCGCACGGGCCACGGCACGCCGACCTCCTCAAACAGCGACAGCCCATGATTGAGCCGCAGAATCGAGACCTTGCCCTGCAGATCGGCGAACTTCCAATCGCGCCGCACCGGCTTGAGCATCACGAACTCCGCGCCCTCGGCCGGCACCTCGGTTCGCACTTCGGTCGGCTTGCCCAACGCCGCGGTCAGCGCCGCTTCGGTCGCCAGAAAGTCGGCCCGCGCCGCCGCCTGCTCGGTGGCCTGATAATGGCGCTGCACGGCGATATGGCGCAGTGGCAGGGCCTTGCTGTCGAAGATGAGCAGCAACCGACCCGTATGCGCCGGCCGCTCGCGATCGCCCAGCTTGTCGAGCGCCACGTCCTCGCAGGCCAGCCGCACGCCGGGCTGCTTGTCATACTCGGTCACCCGGTAGAGCCACGACGCGCCCGAGGCGCCGTCGGCGTCGCCTTTCGCTTCGGCCTCGCGCATCTTCGCCACCTGCTTGTCGCGCATGTCGGCCATCAGCGCGCGCGGCGAGGTGTCCTTGCAGCTCAGGCCTTTTTTCGCGATCCACGCCTGCACCTCGGCATAGGTCGAGCGCGCCGGCGCGAGGCCGATCAGCGTTGTCGCGGGCCCGCGCGGCCCATCGCCCGGTTCGGTGAACTCGGGCAGCACGTCC
>JAGQJJ010000787.1 GCA_020430675.1 Myxococcales bacterium | reverse complement strand
AGATCGCCGTGCTCGGCAACATCGAGTTCGACCACGCCGACATCTATGACAGCCTCGAAGAGATCGTCGAGAACTTCGATCGACTGATCGACATCCTGCCCGCCGATGGTCTGTTGCTCGCCAACATCGACGACCCGCTGGTCATGGCCCGCGCGGCGCGCGCGCGCGCGAAGGTGGTGACGTACGGCTTCGGCGAGGGCGCCGACCTGCGCGCCGTCGCTGTGGCGCCGGGGCCGAGCGGGTGCGACTTCACCCTGATCGACCACGGCGTCGACCGCGGCCGCATACGCTCGCCATTGGCCGGGCGGCACAACGTCTGGAACACGTTGGCCGCATTCGGCGCTGCGTTTGAGCTGGGCGTGTCGTTGCCGGCCCTGCAGGAAGGCCTCACCGGCTTCCTCGGCGCCGGCAAGCGCCAGGAAGAGAAGGGCGAAGTCGGCGGCGTGCTCATCATCGACGACTACGCGCACCACCCGACCGCCGTGCGCGAGACGCTGGCGGCGCTGCGGGCGCGCTACCCCGGCCGGCGGCTGTTTGGCGTCTATGAGCCCAAGAGCAACACCGCCCGGCGCGGCATCCACCAACAGGCCTACGCCGAGGCCTTCGACGCCGCCGACCGCGTGGTGCTCGCCCGGCCCTACGTCAAGCAGGACGGGCTCAGTCAGGCCGAGATGCTCGACGTCGACCAGCTCATCACCGACCTGAAACAACGCGGCCTCGACGCGCGCTATCTGCCCGACGCCGAGGCCATCGCGGCGCATCTCGCCGAAGAGACGCAGGCGGGCGATCTGGTGGTGGTGATGGCAAATAGCGGCTTCGGCGGGCTGATCGACAAGCTGCTCGGCCGCCTGCGGGCGCGCTTCAGCGCTTCTTGAGCCGCGTGCGCGGGCGCCTCGTTCGGCCCGTGACCCGAAGCTGGCGCCGCAGCGCATCGGCCGCGGCCTTCAACTCGTCTTCGGCGGGCAGCGCGTCAAACCGGGCCAGCGCCGCGCGGGCCTCGTCGCGCCGATCGAGCGCCTCGGCGGCCTGGGCGCGGTAGAGCCAGCCGATCGCCAACGTGGGCACATTCTCGGTCAGCGCTTCGAACAACCGCGCCGCGCCGCGCAGGTCATCGCGCTCGATGCGATGCGTGGCCCATTGCACGTAGGCCTCGGGGCGCGTGGGGTCGGTCTGGATGGCCTCTTCCAACACCCGTTCGGCGTCGTCGGCCTCGCCCCGCTCGGCGTGGCGGCTGGCCAGATAGACCAGCAGGCCGTACTCAAGCCCGCGTTCTTCTTCGGCCGAAGCGGCCTCCAGCGCGGGCCAGGCGTTGACGATGGGTTCGCTCTCGCCGACGCGGCGCGCGTTGACCCAGATCGGCCGCAGCTCAAGCACCGGGTCGAAGTAATCGATCGCTTCGGTGCCCTCGACCACAAAGCCGGCCTCGCGGTTGAGCTGCTCGAAGGCTTCGGGCGACCACACGCGGATGTTGAGCGTGTCATTGGCCGGCATCTCGCGCGCCGGGCCGACCCAGAACTGGTAGCGGAACCAGCCACCGGGCGCGAGCACGCGGCCAACCTCGTGCAAGTAGGCGCGCACGACCTCGGGCGGCAGGTGCGGCAGCACCGAGTAGGAGCACGCCAGTTCAAAAGATGCGTCGGCGAAGTCGGCCAGATCGGCGCCCGAGTTGACCGCGAAGCGCACGTTGCCGCGGGCGGCGTGCAGGGATTGCGCCTGCTCGATCATCTCGGGCGAGACGTCGACGCCCACCACCTCGGCGAAGTGGTCGCCGAGCGGCGCGGTCATGCGGCCGATGCCGCAGCCCAGGTCGAGCACCCGCGCGGTGGCGGCGACGCGCCCGCCCAGCCCCTCGACAAACGCGGCGGTGTCGCGCGCGGCCGATTCGACGTAGCTGGCCTCGTCGGCCTCCTGCGTGGCGGCGACCCAATAGCGGGGATCGATCCGGGCCCGGCGGTCCCAGTCGCGGCGCATCTTCTCGCGAATATCCATGGCGGCATGGTACCCATCGCGTCCGGGGAGTCGAGTACGATACCGGCATGAGCGACGATTCGGCGAGCGAGCGGGCCTGGAGCGCGGCGGTCTTCGCAGCGGCGGCCAGCTTCTTCGCGATCACCGCGCTGCCCGGCCTGCACTGGCATGACAGCCCCGAGTTCGCCGCCGTCGGCTGGCGGCTGAGCATGTCCCATCCACCCGGGCACCCCGCGCACGCCCAGCTCACCCGCGCCGCCGAGCTGTTCGGCCTCGGCGATGGCGCGTTTCGCGCCAATCTGCTCAGCGCGTTGCTCGCCGGCATCGCGTTGGCCGGCTTCTTTCGGCTGCTGCGCGCGGTGGCGCCAAATCTGCCGCGCTTTGCGGCGGCGGCGGCGGCGGTGCTGCCAGCGGTGATGCCGGTCATCTGGCTGCAAGCGGCGCGGGCTGAGGTCTACGCGCTGCAGCTCGTGCTCTCAGCCGCCCTGGCGGCGCTCTGTCTGCGCGTCGCCCGCGGCGCTGACCAGCGCGCGCTGCCGGCGCTGGCGCTGGCTTTTGGCCTCGCGGGCGCCAACCACAGCCTCATCGGCCTGTTCTGGCTGCCGCTTGCGCTGTGGGCGATGGCGGTCGGGCGCCCGGGCTGGCGCGCATTTGCGCTGGCCGTGCCGGCGGGCGCGCTCGGGCTGTCGACCTATGCCTATTTGTATCTGCGCAGCCACGCGGGCGGCGTCGTCGGCTGGGGCCGGCCCGACACGCCCGCGGCGCTCTGGGGCATGATCAGCGCCCGCGACTGGGCCCACGGGGTGGTGCCCGACGCGCAGACCACGCCGTTTGCCGAC
>JAGQJJ010000078.1 GCA_020430675.1 Myxococcales bacterium | reverse complement strand
CACCGCGCCCGTGCCGACGCCGGTCGCCGCCGGCCCCCGCTATTGGCTGGTGCTGACCAACCAGGCGCCGGGTCACTACAAGATGCTGCTGACCTGCAACGGCGCGCCGGTGGCGGAAGTGCCCGCCAGCAGCCCGCAGTACATCGCCGACCTCACCGACAAGGTGCGCCCGGGGCAGAACAACGTGCAGATCACCTATCTGCCGGTGCCCAGCGCGCCGCCGGGGCCGATGGTCGACGCGGTCAAGGTCATGGTGGGCTATGGGCGCAACGCCGCCGACGGCACCCTGACCATTGAAAACGTGCTCGGCAGCCACGAGCAGAAGACCGGGCGGGCCTCGGCCGAGGCCGCGACGATCACCTTCCAGCTTCAGTGACCCGCACCGGCCACGCGCCGGTCGCAGTCTTCACCTGCAAGCCATCGGGGCCCTCGATCAACCACTCGGCCAGCCGCGCCTGCGTCACGCGGTTGAGCCGCGCCTCGCGCTTGGGCGCCAGCCGCACATAGACGTGCGCGCCGCGCGTGATGAAGCCCTCGGGGGGCACCGGGTACGTCTCGCCGGTGTTCAACGTGGCCTGCAAGCCATTCGCGCCGGGTACGAGCCGCCGGACGAGGAACGGCGTGCCTTCGCACTTCACATAACACCAGCGATCGCCGACCCGCAGGATGGCCTCACCCGTCTCGGGGTGCACGTCGAGGCCGCGGTTGAAGGCGGCGATCAGGCCGGCGTGGGCAAACGGCGCGCCCTCATGCCACCACGCGCCCTCGCTGTCGAGGCGCAGGTCGATGCCGCGGCGCATGGCTTCGAGCCAATCGGCCAGCTCGGCGGGCGTGGCGTCCTTGGGCGGCGCGGGCATGGGCCGGCCTCAGAAGGCCACGCCGATGGTGGTATGCGCCGCGGGCAGCACGCCCACGGGGCCCAGGCCGGCGACGCGGTAATGCAGGTATTGCACGCCGACGCCGCCCGAGAGCACGAACCAGCCACCGAAGATCGCGGTGTAGCCGCCCAGGGCGCTGACGTAGCCGCCCCAGGCGGTCTCATCGTCGGGCGTCGACAGATGCGCGCCCACGCCGCGCACTTCGGCCCACCAGCCGGTGGGCGCGCTCGATTGCACGAACCAGCGCACGCCGGCCTCGGCGCCCAGGCCCAGATAGTCTTCGTCGCCGAGCAGGCCCGAGAACAGGCGCAGGCTGGGGCCGACGTAGACCGAGAAGTCGGGCGTCAGCACGCGCTCGACCTGAACATGCACAAATCCCAGCGCGGTCGTCAGTGGATCGACCTGAAGCGTCCAGTCCGGCGTCTCGGTTGGCGCCGCGGCGGAAGCCTCTTCCGCGTGGGCGGCCATCGGGGCGATGAGGGCCAGCGCGGCCCACCAGGCTCGATTCATCTTCATCCTCCGCGAATCGACGTCGCACCATACTCCGAGCCGGTTCCGGTTGCGCCCCCGGTGTCGCGCCTCGTATGCAAAGCACCAGGAACAAGGTTCGATTCCGCTTGCGCGACCGCGCGCTGCCGCATAAGGTGAACCACATGGTTCAGTATGAAGAGGAGGCGCTGAATTCGGCCTTCTCGGCGCTGGCCGACGCCACCCGGCGGGGCATTCTTGAACGCCTGGGGTGGGGGCCGGCCTCGATCAGCGAGCTCGCCGAGAAGTTCAACATGACCCTGACCGGCATCAAGAAGCATGTCGCCATCCTCGAAGCCGCGGAGCTGTTGACCACCGAGAAGGTCGGCCGCGTGCGGAGGTGTCGACTCGGGCCCCGCCGCCTCGACGGCGAGATGGCCTGGATCAACCGCTACCGCGCGACCCTGGAAGCCCGGCTCGACAGCCTGGGCGCGTTTCTCGCGCGCACCGAAGACCCCGACGAACCCACGGATTGAACGCCATGAGCAAAGGCAATGCCTCGGGCCCTGCGCCCGCGATCGTCAGCACGCCCTCCGACCGCGAGATCCGGATCGAGCGCGTCTTTCACGCCCCGCGTGCCCGCGTCTGGCGGGCCATGACCGACCCCAAGCTGCTCGCGCAGTGGTGGGGGCGCGGCAACCCGCTCGACATCGAGCGCTATGAGTTCCACAAGGGCGGCCATTGGCGCTTTGTCGAGCATGCCGACGGCGAGGCCCACGGCTTCGAGGGCCGCTTCCGCGAGATCGTGCCGCTGGAGCGCATCGCCCTGACCTTCGAGTGGGATGGCATGCCCGGCTACGTGGTGGTCAATACGCTGACCCTGGAAGACTTTGGCGACGGCCACACGCGCATCTTTGCGACGTCGCTCTTCCACACCCACGAAGAGCGCGATGGCATGCTGCACTCGGGCATGGAAGATGGCATGAACACCAGCTACTTCGTGCTCGATCGACTGCTCGAGACCCTCGACTGACCCGTCATCGCCCGGACTTTGCCGCCCGCGGGCGCCGTGTTACATAGCGATCGCGTCGCCTGCGACGTGCGCGAAGTGACGGAGACGCCCGATGGCCCATGACCAGCTCACCGGCACGACGCTCTCGGGCAAATACGAGATCGGCGAGCTGCTCGGTTCGGGCGCGTTCGGGGCGGTCTACCAAGCCGTTCAGCGGCCCGTGGGGCGGCAGGTGGCGGTCAAGGTCATGGGCCGAAAGCATCGCGCCAGCGAGAAGCTGCGCGCGCGCTTCTTTCGCGAGGCGCAGGTTGTCGCGCAGCTTCGCCACGAGGCGGCGGTCACGCTGTTCGACTACGGCGAGGCCGAAGACGACCTGCTCTACATGGTCATGGAGTTCGTGCGCGGCCGCGAGCTGAGCCGCGTGCTGGCGGCCGAGGGGCCGTTCTCGCCCAAGCGCGTGCTGGGCATCGCCGAGCAGGTGCTCGGCGTGCTGGCCGAAGCCCATGACGCGCGGCTGGTGCACCGCGACCTGAAGCCCGACAACATCATGCTATTCGCCGACTCGGACAGCCGCGAGCGCGTGAAGGTGCTCGATTTTGGCATCGCCAAGGTGCTCGAGTCGGAGGAGGCGCCGGCCCCGGCGGCCGACGTGCTGACCACCGAGGCGGTCATTCTGGGCACCCCGGCCTATATGTCGCCCGAGCAGATTCGGGCCCAGCCGGTCGGGCCGGGGGCTGATTTGTACGCCATGGGCATCATGCTGCACGAGATGCTCACCGGCGCCCGGCCCTTTGCCCAGCACACGGGCTACGACCTGCTGTTCGCCCATTGCAACGCGCCGCCGCCGCCCCTGCCGGCGGGCCTGCCGCCCGCGCTGGGCGAGGTGATTACGCGGGCGCTGGCCAAGACGCCCGAGGCGCGCTTCCCGTCGGCGCGCGCCATGCTCGCCGCGTTGCGAACCAGCGTGGCCGGCGCCTCCGATGGGGTGCTGGGTGGGCCGATCAACCCCGATGCGGCGACGATGACGCTCGACAGCGGCGGGGCGCATCTGGCATCGGATGCGTTCTCGCTCGACGAGACCCTGGCGCCCGAAGAGTCGGCGCGGTTGGCGGCGGCGGTGCAGAGCGGCAAGGCCGGGCTCGATGCGCCGCCCGCCGAGCCGCCAGCCGACGCCGATGTGCTGACGTGGAAGGCGCCGCAACCTCGACGAAGGCTGGCGTGGCTTGCCTTGCCCGCAGCTTTGTTGATCGGGCTGCTCGTCTGGCGCCTGTGGCCGGCGCCCGCACCCACCGAAGAGCGCGCGGTGATCTGGCGCCTGGCGCCGAGCGCGCTGCCGCTGGGGCGGGCGGTGGTGCTGGCCTCGGGGCCCGTCACGCTGGCGCTGAGCCCCGATGGTCGGTTGCTGGCGACCCGCGCCGAGAACGGGCGCGTCGATATCTGGGATCCCGCGAGCGGCGGCTGGATGGGCGCGCAATCGCTGGCGCGGCCGCAGAACACCGGCCTGGCCTGGACGCCCGATTGGCGCATGCACGCGATGGCGGGGCCGGCGAAAGAAGGCTACGGCGTCAAGGTGGGCCAGCCGGGCACCGAAGGCGTGCAGCTCACCGGACAGAACTTTCCCATTGAGCGGGTCGCGCTCTCGCCCGATGGCCAGTGGGTCGCGTCGTCGAGCGAGCGCAGCCGGGTGAAGGTCTGGGGCACCGAGACCGAGTCCCCGGCGGTGCTGTCGTTCAAGCCCGATTCCGATGTGACCGCGTTGGCCTGGAGCGCCATCGGCGCGCAGTTGCTGATCGGCACCAAGAGCGGGCAGGTCTGGCATTGGATGCCGGTGGGCGCGGCGACGCCCAATGAGGTGTTCAAGCTCGATGGCCCGGTGAAGGCGCTGGGGATGACCCGCGGGGGGGTCTTTGTGGCCCAGAACGCCAAGGACGAGGTCACCGTGGTCGGGCGGGATGGCGCGCCCCGGCCGCTGGCGTCGCCGGGGCCGTTCACCGCGTGGACCACCGACGCCAGCGGGGCGCGGCTGTTGACGGGTGATGCAACCGGGCAGGTGGTGCTCTGGGATCTGGACAACGGCGCCGAGCTGCGCCGCCTGCCGGGCAGCGGCAAGCCGATCACCGCGGTCGCGCTGTTGGGCCCGCTGGCGGTCTTCGGTGACGAGACCGGCACCACGCGGGCCTGGTCGCTCGACTCAGGCCGGGTGCGGGCCCATCATCCACACGGACGGCGCGTCAACCAGGTGCTCATCGATCCGGCGGGGGTGTGGTACGCGACCGCCAGCGAGGACTGGACCGCGGCCATCGTCGCGATCGGCGATGACGCGCTGGACGCCACCCCCGGGCCGCGGCTGGTCGAGCGGGAAGGTGAGCTGCTCTGGCTGACCGACCCCGCCGCCGATCCGCGCACGCTCGGGGACTGGCCCCCTGACGCCGAGACGCTGGCGGCGCTCGACGCGGCGTTGGGTCAGTTCGAGGCGATCGTGGTGTCCTTCGGCGCCGACCGACCGCTGCGCGAGGTCCGCCCGCTGCTGACCGCGCTGCGGGCGCATGGTTTGACCGGCGTGCAGGCGCTTGTTGAGGGGGCGCGGCGGCATCGCCCGGTGGCCCTGCGGCTGCGCGCGCCCGGTGAGCCCGAGCTGCCGGCCGGCGAGGGCTTCTTCCAGCGCCTTCGCCTGCACGCGCGGCCGTACGAGGGGCGGACCCATGTGCTCGGCGAGGTCGAGACCACGAGCCGCACCTTCCGGCTGCAAGGCAGCAAAGGGTGCTCGCTGTTTGATCTGAGCCCCGAGTTTGGGGTGACCGAGCTGCGGCGCGTGGTCGCGCGTGGCCTGAGCGCGTTGTACGGGCACGACGCCGAGGGCTTCCTCAAGGGCCATCGCGCGGCGCAGGGCGTGCTGCGCGCCGACGATCAGGTGCCATGGCGCGAGCTGGTGGCGTTGGCGTCGGCGACGCACTCGTTTGGCGCCGATCAGATCACGCTGGAGTTGAGCGCGCCCGCGCTCGATCAGATGGACTGTGACGGCGCGATGACGCTGCGCTCGTTTGCCTCGGCGATGGGCGCGCGCGCGGTCGCCGCCGAGTGATGGTGATCAGTATTTGACCGAGCAGCCGTAGGGCTTCGAGGCCGACACGGTGATCGGCTTGCCGGCCATGCCTTCGGTGAGCGCCTGACGCACGTAATTGGTCGAGCCCGCGATGTCATCGGGGTCGGTGCTGGCATGGTCATCGATGCCACCCTTGTAGACCAGCATGCCATTGGGATCGATGATGAAGAGATGCGGCGTGGTCCTGGCCCCGTAGAGGCGGCCGATGTCACCCTTGGCATCGAGCACGATCGCCGTCGGCGAGGCGCCATTGCTGGTGCGATCGGCGTTGGCCTTCTCGGGCGTCGAGAAGCCCTGCTTGCCTTCGGCCGATGAGATGATCGAGAGCCAGACCACGCCCTTGTCGGTCATCTCTTTCTGCAGGGTCTGCATGTTCTTGCTGTCGTAGTGCTTTCGCACGAACGGGCAGCCATGGTTCAGCCATTCGAGCACCACCCATTTGCCTTTGTAGGCGCTGAGCGACTGCGCTTTGCCATCGCTGTCGGTGCCTTGAAAGGCGGGCGCCGGCTGGCCGATGGCGGGGTCGCCCATCTCGGCCGAAGCGGCGCGCGAGCAGCCGCCGAGCATGAGCAGGGCGCCGGCGAGCAGGGCGGGGGAGAGGGATGAACGCATCAGGGGCTCCTCGTCTCGCTCGCGATGGCCGCGAGCACGATGTCGGGGGTCAGGATCGCGGGCAGCACCGCGGGCGCTGTCGATCCGGGGGCATGATACAGGTACAGGGGCACGCCTTGTCGACCGTAGCGGGCCAGCTCGGCGGCGATCGTGGGGTCGCGATCGGTCCAGTCGGCCTTGAGCGCGGCGATGTTTTCGGCGGCGAAGGCGGCGCGCACGCGCTCATCGGCGAAGGCGACGCGCTCGTTGACCTTGCAGCTGATGCACCACGCGGCGGTGTAGTTCACAAAGACCGGGCGCCCGGCGGCGCGCAGCTCGGCCTCGTGTTCGGGCGTCCACGGCGTCCAGAGCGCGTCGGCGGGGGCGTCGTCGAAGGCGACCGCGGCGCGCACCAAGGCGGCGCCGGGCACCGCGGCGACCAGCACCAGCGCAAGCCAAGCGAGGCCGGCGCGCCCGCTCATCTGCAGCCGACCCCAAATCCACCCGGCAAACGCGAGGCCGAGCAGGCCGGCGAGCAGCGCGCCCGCGGCGGCGACGTCGGTCTGCTGGAGGAAGACATCGAGCAGCCAGAGCACCGTGGCAAAAAGCGGGAAGGCCATGGCCTGCTTGAAGGTGGCCATCCAAGGACCGGGGCGCGGCAGGCGCTTGAGCAGCCGCGGCGCGTGGGCCAGGACGACGTAGGGCAACGCCATGCCGACGCCCAACGCGGTGAAGATGGCCAGCGCGGCGATCGGTGGCTGGGTGAGCGCGTAGCCGAGCGCGGGGCCCATGAACGGCGCGGTGCAAGGCGTGGCGACGACGGTCGCGAGCGCGCCGGTGGCAAAGGCGCTGGCGTTGCCGGTGCCGCCCAGGCCGGTCAGGGTCAGTCCGACCTCGAACACGCCGGCCAGGCTGAGCGCGAGCAGCCAGAGCAACACCACCAGCGCGGCGACAAAGCCAGGGGACTGCAACTGAAAGCCCCAACCGAGCTGCTCGCCGCCCGCGCGCAGGCCGAGCAGCAGGCCGGCGAGCGCCAGAAAGGCCACCAGCACGCCCGCCGCGAACAACCAGCCTTCGCGGCGCACCGCCCGCGGGTCGCCGCCGGCATGGCGCACAAAGGCGAGCACCTTCAACGAGAGCACGGGGAAGACGCAGGGCATCAAGTTGAGGAGCAGTCCGCCGAGCAGGGCAAAGAGCAGCGCCAACGGCAGGCTCGTCTCTTCGGGCGGGCCGGTCGGCGGTGGCGCGCGGGCGGCGATGGCGAAGGTGTGCTCGCCGATTTGCAGCAAGCCATCGAGCTGCTCGATCCGTGGCGGCGCGGTGTCGGCCCGACGAAGCGTCAACCGCAGGGCGCCATCGGCCACCAGGGCGGTCTGGGGCGCTGAGGGCGTGATCAAGCCTTCGGTGGCCGGCAGGAAGCGCGCCGGCGCCGCGGTCGTCTGGCCCGGAACCGTCAGCGTCAGCGCCGAGCCGGCGTCTTCAATGAAGGCCGGCAGCGACGCGGGCCGGGCGGCGCGGTGCGCGGCGAAGCGGGGCGCCCAGGTCGGGTCGGGCACGGTGCCGGCGGCGGTGGGCAGCGCCAGGGTCAGCGTCGCTTTGCCGGGGATGCACTCCTCCTGGCAGACCAGCCAGCGCACTTTGGCCTCGGCCGTCAGCGGCGCGGCGCCCGCGGCGGGCCGCAGCGTCACCGGCAGCAGCACCGAGCCCTCGTAGCCATAATTGAGGATGGGCCCGGTGGCGACGACATGCGGCACCGGCCAGTCGATGTCGCCGGCCTGCCAGCCGTCGGGCAGCTGCCAGCGTACCTTGGGGGGCTCGCCCGACTCGCCCGGGTTGCGCCAGTAGACATGCCAGCCGTCGTCAAGCGCGAAGTGCACGCCGACCGCGACCGGCGCACCGGGCGCGAGGGCGCTCGCTTCGGCCACCAACGACACGCGCAGGTGGGGCGCTTCGACGCTCTGTGCACCGGCGGGCGCGGCCAGGGCCATCACAAGACCGAGCGCGAGGCACTTCATGGTGGAAGCGATGCCGCGGCGACCGGACAAGTGGCAATCGGCGCGGGGTTTGCGCCGGGTCAACCCAGCGTGGCCGGCCGGGCCGGCAGATAGGCATGGAACGTGGCGCCGTGGCCGGGCACCGAGCACACACCGACCGAGCCCCCCGCCGCGGTCACCGCGACACGGCACTGCGCGAGGCCCACGCCCACGCCGTGCGCCACCCGGCGGTCGTCGGAGCGATAAAAGGCCTGAAAGATGGCTTCGTGGTGCTCGAACGCGATACCGATGCCCTCATCGGTGACCTGCACGACCAGCTGCTCGCCCCTCAGCGCGACCTCGATGCGCACCCGGGGCACCGCGCCGGGCAGGTGATAGCGCAAGGCGTTGGCCACGAATTGCACGAGCGCGCAGCGCAGCGCGTCGCGGCAGGCCGAGACCGGCAGGGACGCGGCGACAAAATCGACCTTTGCGCCCGTGGCCTTGATCAGCCCGGAAAAATGGTCCAGCACCGCCAGAACCTCGGTCGAAGCATCAAAGGGCACGACCTCCACGCCCTGCTCGGCGTCGGCGAAGTCGAGCAGCGCGTCGAGGCGCTCGCGCATGAGCTGACCCGCGGCGACGATATTGGCCAGGTCATCGAGGTCGGGATGCTCGGGGTCGACCAGGTCGGCGAGCAGCATCATATGCCGCAGCGGGGTGCGCAGATCGTGGGCGACCGCGTAGGCGATCTCGCTGATCATCAGCCGCGACGCCTGCAACTGGGCGGTGCGGTCGTCGACGCGCTCGTCGAGCGTCGCGCTGAGCTGGCGCAGGCGGGCCTCGGCCTGGCGCTGCAAGGTCATGTTCACGTGCTGCCCCAGCACGCAGCCGCCGGGCAGCGGGCTCAGCCAGACCTGGAAGGCGGCGGTGGGGATCTCATCGTCGCCGAACCGCAGCTCGGGCAGCTCGCGCTCGATGCCCGTGGCGTGCACATCGCGGTACCAGTCGATGTATGTCGTCTCGCGCAGCGAGGGGAAGGCGAGCAGGAAGGGCTGGCCGACGAGCTGGCTGGTCTGGGCCCGGACGGCCTGAGAGGCGGCCGGATTGGCGGCGCGGATGAGCCAGGTCTCGGGATCGTCGGGGTCGGTCAGCTCGACGACCGTCAATCCAACGCGCACCAGGGCCAACATGGCGGTGAGCTGCTCGGTCGAGAGGTGCAGGTTTTCGATGGGCGGGTCGGCCCCCATCAGGCGGTCACGCGGCCAGCGCTTGGAACATCGCCACCAGCTCGGAAGCCCGGCTGGGCTTGGTCAGGTAGGCAGCGCAACCGAGTTGCTCGGCTTTTTCACGGTCGCGGCTGACCGACGAGGTGGTCAGGATGCAGAAGGGCACGTCGTTACGATCTTGAAGCACGCTTCGTGCCTTGCGTACGACTTCGAAACCATCCATGCCCGGCATGCGCACGTCGATCAACAAGACCGCGGGCAAGGGCGCGCTGCCGGCGGCGACCGCGTCCAGGTGCTCAAGCAGGGCGTCGGGGCGCCCAAAGACCATCAGGGGCAGAGGAATTCCGCTCTTGGCGTGGCAGCGCTGAGCGATCAGCAAATCGAGGTTGTCGTCGTCGAGGACAACGATCGGGCCGTCATGGGTCAGTTTGGGCGGCACGTTCGGAAGCATGGGCGTTCGGTCTCAATTTCGACCATGTTACCTTAGCGAATCAATAGATCATCGTCATGTCGAGACGCAATTGCGTCATATGACGACGAACATCACAGCCAGTGACAATATCGCGAGACCGGGAGCGCCGTGGCCTGGTCAGAGGCGCGGGCTGCTTCGGGGCGGGTGGGGGCGGCCTTTCCGGCCCGCTGATACGCCGAATCGACCAGCCGGCGCAGCTCGGCCGGGGTGACGCCGCCGCGGGCCCCGCGGCCCGCGCCGCCCGACGTGCCCATGGCCGCGATCTGCTCGACCAGCGCCGGGCCGGCGTCGCCCGCTTTGTCGAGGCATTGAAAGATGTGCTCGGTGGCCCCGGCTTCGTCGCCCGCGCCAAAGGCGGCGAGCGCAGCGTTGATCTGCACCCGCGGGTCATCGTGCGCGGCCAGCGAGCGGTCGTAGGCCTGCCGGGCCGCGGGCCAATCGCCGGCGAGGGCCGCCAGATTGCCCAGATTGTTCCACGCCGGGCCGGGCAGGCTCGTGGTCTGTGCTTCGAAGGCACCGCGCGCGGCGTCGGTGCGGCCGAGCACGGTGAGGATCTGGCCGCTGCGCAATGGATCGCGGATCTGCGCGAGCATCGCTTCGCCGGCGGCCTGCCACGCCGCGTGGGCCGCTTCGACCGCGTTCTTCACCCGAGCGGCGAGATCACCCGCGATCGGGCGGGTGGGCGCGACGCCCGCGGCGGTGGCCGGCCAGGTCTTCCACGCCTCGCGGATCTCGATGATGTGCAGGCCGTCGGGCT
>JAGQJJ010000786.1 GCA_020430675.1 Myxococcales bacterium | reverse complement strand
CCGATCGCGGCGACCCGCTCGCGCTGGCCCTGTGGCTGGGTGTGGGTCTGGTGGCAACCCGCCGCCGCCGCGGAGGTCGCCATGCGCGCTGACCGCCTGCTCGCGGTGGCCCTCTGCCTTTTGCTGGCCCCCGCAGCGTGGGCCCAGCCAGGGGAGCCTTTTCCCGGCAGCCCGACGCCGGCCCAGCCCGAGCCGGAACCCGAGCCGGAACCCGAGCCGGAACCCGAACCCGAGCCGGAACCCATGCCCGAGCCGGCCCCCGATTGGCTGCGGCCGATCGCGCTGCATCATCACTTTCCCGAGCAGGGCGGCCCGGCCGACGGCTGGCGCTTCGGCTGGCATGGCTACGCCCGCATGGCCCTGCGGCTGGCGAACGCGCCCGACAAGACGCAGACGTCGGACAGCATGGCTTCGAGCGGCGGCAGCGATGAAGGCGGCCTCAAGCTGCGCGAGCCGTATCTGGTTGACGATCACTACGAGGAGTCGGGCTTCGCCTATCTGCGGGTCAACGAAGGCGAGTGGGCTGAGCTGAGCCTGAGCGCGGAGAAGGATCGCACCCGTTTTGTCGCCGGGCTGTTTGCCTCGTCGTTCAGCGAGTGGTCAGGCTCGCCCGAGACCGTGCACTCCACACCGGCTTTTGCCTTTGTGGAACAAGGCTTTGCGCCCACCGATTTTCTCGATCTGGAGCTGCGCGCGGGCGTGTTCTGGGAGCGCATGGGCTATATCGCGCCCTATGACACCTATCTGTTCGGCCGCACCCATGTCGGCGGCGTCGCGGCCTCGGCGCGGGTGTTTGACATCGGCTACGTGAAGGCAGGCTTCGGCGCCCATACCCGCAACGAGCCCCGCGGCTTCAGCCCGCTGGTCTGGGCGGTGGTGGGCGCCGATCTGGGGGTGGTCGACGTGGGCCTGTACTACATCAAGACCTGGACGGACGACGACGACGACGAGTTCGATCAGGCCTTCGTGACCGGCTCGCTGCGCGTGCTCGGCGCCGAGGTGAACGCCGCCATCCCCTACGTGGGGCCGCTGCAAGCGATGATCGCGTTCTACTCGGCCGACAAGGTCGAGTTCATCGGCGACTCGATCGAGCTCTTGCACAGCATGGGCGGCAACGGTCTGCGGCAGAACTTCCTCGGCAATCAAGAGAACGGCACCGGCGAGATTCAGGTCACCGGCTTCGACCTGACGTGGCAGCTCGCGCGCACGGCAGCGGCGATCGATCGGGAGGCGGCGCGGCACCTCGATGGCCTCGATCTGCGCCTGTTCGCCATGACCGCCTGGGTGGCCACGGCCCATGAGAAGGCCAGCGACTTTGACGTGGAGCAGAACGACCGCCTGTACTTCAAATGGGGCAGCGAGCTGTTCTACCGGCCGGTCGGGTTGGGCTGGTCGATGCCCTTCGCCGCGGTGCGCTTCGACCGCGTGGTGATGCACGCCGATCATGAGTCGCTGTCGTTCCGCGTGGTCACGCCGCGCCTGGGCATCACCCCGATCGACGGCGTCGATGTGTTCGTGGCGTGGTCGCACTACGACTACGGTGAGAACCTGCATCCCCGCCGCGAGGTGCTGACCCGCGTCGGCGAGGACACGCGCCCCGATGAGAACGTGTTCAAGCTGCAGGCGCAGGCGAGCTGGTAGGCAGCGGAGAGGAGCGGTCATGATCCGATTTTTTGCCCGCACCGCGATGGCCTGCGCGGCCCTGCCGCTCGTGGGCTGCCCCGATGTGGATCGCTTCGCCCGCGAGCCGGACATGGCGCCGGTGGTCGATCAGTCGGTCGCGCCGCCGATGGACGCGCAGGTCTTCGATCGCGCGGTGGCGCCCGACGCGGCGCCCGCCGATGCCGCGCCAGACGCGGCCGACGCGGCGGGCGATGTTGCGATGACCGATGACGCAGGGCCCGATCTGGCGCTGGTCGACGCCGCGCCCGACGGGCCGCCGGCGCCGGCGAGCTGTCTGGTCGACTTCGTGGTCGCGCTGCCGGCCGATACGCCGGCCGAGGCCGTGCACGTGGCCGGCACCTTCACCGGGCAGGCCGCGCTGGATTGGAATCCGGCCGATCCGGCGCTGGCGATGACCCGCGAGGGTGACACCGCCCGCATCAGCGTCGAGCTGCCCCACCTGTATTCGCTGGAATACAAGTACGCCCGTGGCGACTGGGAGCGGGTCGAGGTGACCGCCAATTGCGCCGAGCGCAACAACCGCGGGGCTTCGATCGATTGCCTCGCCGGCGAGCACTTCCAGATCGCCGATGCCATCGACGCCTGGCGCGACCTCTGTGAGTGAAATTCTGCGATGGTTGCGGCGAAATTTCCGCATCCGGTAGACACCCCAAGGGGTCTTACTCATCGCGGTGGTCAGCGCAGGGGGCCCCATGCCGGGCGGTCGGGTGGAGCGGTGGAAGGTGACGGCAGGCGCGGCCGTGCATCCGTCTCGATCGCTGCCCGATGATGACCGCCCCGTCGAAATTGCCCTCGCCCGGACGCCCATCGCCGCGCTGTTGCGCCAGAGCGAACAGGATCCCACCCGACCGCTGCGCACGTTTGTAGACGCCGATGGCATCGCCGAGACGTGGACGGCGCCCGACCTTCTGGAGCAGGCGGGCCGTTTTGCGGCGGCGCTGCTCGATCGCGGCGTCGGCCGCGGCGACGTGGTGGTCATCGGGCTGGCCTCGTCGGCGGCGGCCGCCGCGGCGCTGCATGGCTGCGCGCTGATCGGGGCGGTGCCCCTGCCCTTCGGACGGCCGGTGGGCCGCGGCCATCTGAGCCATTGGCGCCGCGACCTGCGCGATGCGGCGGCGCAGGCG
>JAGQJJ010000785.1 GCA_020430675.1 Myxococcales bacterium | reverse complement strand
TCGTGGGCGCGCGCGGTCAGGCCGTCGAGGTGGGCGATCAGGTCGAGCTGGCAGCCCAGGGCGCGGGCGCGCATCAGGTCGGAGCAGACCGAACGGTACAAGCCGGCGATCTCGGCGATCTCATGCGGCGGCCGCTTGTGGGTGTGCTTGGTGAACGAGACGAGCGCTTCAAGGGCCCGCCAGTCGTCCTGCCGCGCGGTGACCAGATCGTCCTGCGCCGACACCGCCTACCTCCCCGTCGCCCGGTGGTAGAGCAGCGCGAGCAGGCGCGCCGGCGCCAGACGGGGCGCGTAGCCCAGCCGACGGGTGTAGATCGGGGCCACGATGCTGGCCAGCTCGTCTTCGCGCACGGCGTTGAGCGTGCCCAGGCGGCGCAGGAAGAGCTCAAGCGCTTCGAGGTCGTCGGCCGAGAGCGGCGGGCGGCCAGGCACGGCGGCCAGCTCTTCTTCGGTGGGCGGCGGATCGATGCGCAGCGTCTCGTGGCGCTTGCCGCCCGGCTCGACGACCACCAGCGTGCCAGAGGCGATGTCGCCCAGGCGCCGGAAGCGGGGGTCGAGCGCGCAGACGACGGTGCCCAGGGCGTACATCGTGGGCAGGAAGTCGACGGCGCGCAGCAGGTTGCGCATGACGCTGTCGCCGAAGTTGATGGCGTGGCCCTGCTCGTTGACCACGCGCAGGCGCAGGATGCGCTTGCCGGGGGACTGGCCGCGCATCAGCGTCTCGAAGAAGACGTAGTAGCCCCACTCAAGCGCAAAGAGCACGACGAGGAAGGCCCCGCCGGCGGCGCCGCCCGAGACGTCGGAGACCAGGCCGCCCATGGCCAGCAGCATGAGCAGCGCGCCGAGGGCGAGGCCGCGGAAGATGGCGTCGATGAGGTAGGCCATGGCCCGCCGGGCGGGCCCGGCGAGGCGGTACTCGAAGCGGACGTGCTCGGGCGCTTCGACGGCGGCGACGGTGTCGACCGCCAGGGCGCGGGTGGCGGCGCGGGGGCTCAGCATCGGGGCGGCCTCGGCCGCGGGGGCGCCGGCATCGCGGTCAGCGATCCACCGGACGGTGGGCAGGCCGGATCGGCGCCGGTCGATGGCGGTGCGCGTCTGCTTTTGGCGCCATGCGAGCCTCCTCGCTCGATCTCCCCTCGCCTGGCGGATGGGCCCGGCCAGCGTTCGCCCCGCCGCGCCCGCCGACGTGTTGCCGGCGGCCGTCGGCAGCTCGGGCCGTCGCCGCGCCCTCCACGCGGCGGGCCCGACCCGACGGATGCGCGTGCGGGTCGAACACGGGCGAGCATAGACGGCGACGCGGCGCCGCGCAACGATGGCGACCGGGGGGTCATCTCATTGATCGGGGGGAGGCGGATCAGACCGAAAACGGGTTGGCCATGACCACCTGCGTGCCCGCGATGTGGTCGTGCAGGCAGCGGTAATCCTCGCGGAAGATGAAGGCCGCGTCCACGAGCCCGATGATGTTGCCAAGCAGGGGGATGAAGCCGGCGGCCATGATCACCCATTGCCGCAGGATGACGCCGGAGACGAAGTTCACCGGCGAGCCGTCCATCTTGATGATGCGCATGCCGAGCATCTTCTTGGCGATCGACTGGCCCGAGGTCGAGATCAGGTACCACTGCACCGCCAGGACGAGCAGCGCGCCGACGCCCATCGCCAACGCGCCGCCCTCGGGGCTGCGCACGCCGGCCGAGAGCACGGCGCCCGGGATGACCGCGGCGCCGATCAACAGGCTGTCGATGAGGTTGCCGAGGAAGCGGCGGCCGCGCGTCGCGGGGATGTAATCGCCAAAGCGTTCCTGGTCGGCGACGAGCTCGGTGTCCGCGCTCGGGGGCGCGTAGGGGTTGAAGTCCGGGTCTTCGTTCATGGCCATCTCGCCTCTCTTCGCCCGCCGGCCCAAGTTTCGCGGACACCCCTCCGCGTCCGCTGCCTCGAAAGGGCCGGTGATGGGTCGTGCATGCCGAGCAACGCCGGCCCGGCGATGATAGGGGCGCGGCCCCTGGGGTGCAACGATCGCGACCAAAGGGTCAGTCTGGCGTGTCGCCTTCGGCGGGCGCGTCGGCGGGCGCGTCGGCGGGCGCCTCATCGGCGACCGGCGCGGCTTCAGCCGCCTCGGTCGGGGGGGGCGGCGCCTGGGCGTCGTCGGGCGGCATCGGCGGCGCTTCGATCGCCGCCTGGGACACGCGCCGCGTGAAGATCCACGCAAACAGGGTCTCGGGCGAAACGGCGCCGTCGCCGTCGGCGTGCAGGCCGTGCCCGTCGAGGGCGACCCGCAGCCGCAGGATCGGGTTGTCGCGCAAGGGGGCAAGCTCGGGGCTCTTGAGCGCCTCGACGATCTCGGGATCGTCGCTGGCGAGGGTGGCCGACAGGTCGGCGTGCACCCCGAGCACCACATCGCCGTCGATCGCTTCCGTGCCGCTCAGGTGGGCGCCACCGGCGCGGTCGAGGGCCGCTTTGACCTGCGGCTCGACCCCGACCAGGATCACGTCATCGACCCGCACGACCGCGACCTGGACGGGGCCGAAGCCCAGCCGCCAGCCGGCGTGCCCGTCGAGCGTCATCGCCTCGACGGTGGCGCCCTTGCCCTTGGCCTTGGCCGCCAGCTTGTCGGTGATGGTCTTGAGCAGCGCGTCGGCGGCGGCTTCGTCCTGCACCGCGATCAGGGCCAGCGCGGGCGAGTCGGCGAGCACGTCGAGGCCACCGCCGCCCTTGAGCGTCGCCGCGTCACCGGCGACGACAAAGTGGCCGCTGATCGCCGCGGCGAGCTCGTTCCAGGTCACGCCGGTGGCCAGCGTCAGCAGCATCTGAC
>JAGQJJ010000784.1 GCA_020430675.1 Myxococcales bacterium | reverse complement strand
CGACCATCAGGGTGAGCAGAGTCGCAAGCAGCAGGGTGCTGGCCGGAGCGGCGACCGCGTGGGCCTCGCGGGCGGCGGTCCAGGCTCGGCGAAGGGGGGCGATGCGCTGCATCCGGCGATTCTCCTATTGATCCGCACATTCCTGTTTAGCAAAGCGTATGCCACCCGCCCCTTCACGCAGTCATGCGGGCTGGCGGCTCATTGGTTGCTGTCGGGAACTACAAATCGATGCTGTAATCTACGATTTGATGATTTCGAGCATGCGATCGCGGATGGCCTCGGGCGTGATCGCGTCGGGCACCCAGGCCAGGCTCGGGTAGCGCTTTTGCAGGTGCCGCAGGCGCGTCGCTTCGCGGGTGAAGTCGTACGACAGGATGACCGGCATGCTGCCAAAGCCGGCTTCGGTCAAGGCGTGCAGGATGAAGAGACCCTGGTTGTTCTGCAGATAGCGCCAGCCGCGAACCGGGTCGCCGTTGTTCTCGCGCGTGGCGCGGGCGTGGTCGCCGAGCAGCTCGCCGCGCGGGATGCGGTCGAAGCGCATGTCGAGGTAGATGAGGTCGACCGGCTGCGCCCGCAGCACCGCCAGCGCCGCGTCGCCCGAGCGTGTCTGCACGTACGTCGGGCCGGGCACGAAGCGCGTCAGGCTCTCGCGGTACTCGTCGCCGTCTTCGATGATCAGGACGGTGCGCCCGTTCAGGTCGCTCACGAGGCCTCCTCTTCGTCTTCCACCCGTGGCAGCTTGAGCACGACCGCTTTGGTCCAGGGCGCGGCTTCGGCCTCGACGTCGAGCGTGCCGTCGTAGCGCGAGACCAGATCGGCGGTGAGGCCGAGGCCCTCTTCGATGTAGCGCCCGCGCAGCATCTCGGGCGTCAGGCGCTGTGGCGAGCGGTCGCGAATGCGCACCACCGCGCGCGAGAGGCCGGTGATGAAGTCGACCTCGTCTTCGATGGCCACCCCGATGACGATGGCCTGGCCGGCGGCGCCGTGACGCTGGGTCGACTGCAAGGCGTTGCGCATCAGGTTGCCGACGATGTCTTCAAACGCGGCGCGCGGGATGGCGACGCGGAAGGGCAGGGTGCCCTCGGCGGCTTCGACCGCCAGCGGCGCCAGATCGAGGGTCGCGAGCTGGGGCTCGCGGGCGGTGCGTTCGAAGACGGCCCGCAGTAGCGCCGCGTCGACCTCAAGCACGCGCAGGCGGTCGAGGAGCGCGCGAATCGCGCCGTAACCCTCCTGGTTGAGCAGGCGGGTCGCCGTCCGCAGGCCGCGGCGCAGGCGGCCACCGGGGCGCGCCCCCACCGCGACGCGGTCAAGCGGTCGGGCGAGGCCTTCGAGCAGGCGGAAGCCGCGCAGCAGCGCTGAGAGGCCGGCGTCGCGTCGGGTCAGGTTCAGGCGCACGCCGTGGGCGCGGCCGATCTGGCGAAGCTGCTCGGCGTAGGCGCGCAGGCGGTGGATCGCCGCGTCGGCGGCCTTCTCGCCCGGCGGCCCAAGCAGGCTGGCGCGACACCACGAAGCTTTGTCGGCGGCCTCGTCGCCCTGGTCGAGCGCGTCGGCCAGGCCGGTGAGCACCATGGTGTTGTGCTTGAGCACCTCGTGGCGAATGGCCGAGAGCACGCGCTGCACCTCGGGGCCGGTCTCGGGGTGGCTCTCGATCAGGGCGAGCAGATCGGCGCCGCCCCAGACGCGCTGGGCGCCGAAGCCGAGGAAGATGAGCAGCAACAGCGCGGCGCCAGCGGCGACGGCGTAGGTGGCGCGCAGGCGGGTGTCGAGGCGTTCGAGCAGCGGCTCGGCCTCGGGGCGGAAGCGTTCGGCCTCTTCGCTGGCCAGCAAGGCGGTCAGCCGATCGCGGGCGCCGCGAAGCTGGCCGACGCGGGCCAGATCGTAGAGCCACTCCGGCGACTCATTCGAAGCGGCATCGAGGCGCGCGAGCGCGAGCCGGGCCAGCGCCGCGCCCTGCACTTCGGCGGCTTCGAGGTCGGCGCGGCCCTCGGCGTTCTGGCCCAGCGCGAGCCGCACGGTGCCCCGCTGGGCGCGAATCTCGGCCTGCTCGGGGTCGAGGGCGAGCGACTCGGTGAACGACGCGACTGCCTCGTCGAGCTGACCGGCGATGCGCAGAATCTGGCCCTCCAGGTTGAGCACGAGCACGCCACGCTGGTCGGGGGCCAGGTTGCGCAGCTCGGCCATGGCCTCGCCGGGCGCGCTGCGGGCCAGGTGGGCGCGGGCGCGGGCGACGGCCATCGCGACGGGATCGGCCTCGGCGCCGGGCTCGGCGGGCGGCGGCTCGACCGGCGTCGCGGGCAACAAGGCGGTCAGGGTGCGCTCCAGGGCGCGCAGCTCCTCGTCGGGCGCATCTTCGGGCAGCGCGGCGAGGCCGAGGCGGACCTGGTGCAAGGCGCGCGGCAGATCGCCGGCCGCCTGCCAGGCCTGGGCCAGCTCAAGGTGCAGATGCGTCCAATCGGGGCGCAGGGTCAGCGCGCGCGAGACGAACAGGGCGCCTTCGACGGTGCGGTCAGTGGCCAGGTACAGCTCGCCCAGGCGCAGCGCGGCCTGAGCGCTGCTGGCGTCGGTGACCAGCGCGCGCAGGTAGGCCAGCTCGGCGCCCTGGGCGTCGCCGTATGCGCGGCGCGCGTCGCCGAGGTCGATGAACGCCTCGGTGAAGGTCGGCGCCATGCGCACGGCCTCTTGCAGCAGGCGCAAAGCCTCGCCGAGCTCGCCGCCGCTGAGCTGGCCGCGGGCGCGCGTGGCCAGCGCGCGAGCCGCCTCGGGCACGTCGACGGTGGAGTGGCTCCAGCCGTAGCGGCGGGCCTCGCGCTCGATC
>JAGQJJ010000783.1 GCA_020430675.1 Myxococcales bacterium | reverse complement strand
TGGGCGATGCTGGCCCGGCCACCGGCATCGGGCAGCACTGGCACGGTGTCACCGTCGGCGTCGACCTCGGTGTCGCGCAGCGCCTTGAAGGCGCCTATCACCTGCACGGCAAAGCGCGCCTTCTGCACCGCGCGCGCGTCGGGCGGCACGCCGCCCTCGCCGATCGGCGTGCGCTGGTAGACGTCGCGGCTCGACGTGGGGATGAGCCCGACGAACAGACGCCGCCGGACGCCCTCGCGGTAGGTCACCGGGAACAGGGGGCAGCGCTCCTCGCCGGCGGCGAGCACGTCGACGGCCGTCGCGACCCACGCGCCCGGCTTGCCCTCGACGCCCGGCACCCATGCCTGATGACCGCCGGCGTCTTCGAGTCGGCGCAGCACGAAGCTCACGCGGTCTCCGGCAGCCCGGTCGACGCGATGGTCGGGCAGGCCGGGAAGCTGGCAGACGAGGTTGGCGGCGATCAGGTTGAAATGACCGTGAACGGGTTGGAACAGCTTGAGCCGCTCCGGCGCGGGCAGGCCGGCCTCGCCCGGCAGGCGCTCGCGATAGCTCGCCGGGTGGGCCAGTCGCGCGGCCAGATCGCCCGGTCGCGCGCCGCCCACGGTGGCGATCAGCTGCTCCATGAAGTCGTCGGTTGCAAACCGCAGCACCGCGGGCCGCTGCATGGTGGCCGCGTCGGGCGCATGCCCCCGCCAGAGCGGTGCAGCGGTCACCCAGGTCAGTTCGTGGGTGCGCATCACCAGATATTTCCCGCGCCAGGGGTGTACGACGCGCTGACCACCGCGTTGGTGATGACGGTGTCGGCCTTGACCACGCCGCTGAACTTGGACATGCCGGCGTCGACGGTGACCATGCCGGCCGAGATCTCGACGGTGCTGGCGTTGACCGAGACCTTGGCTGCGGTCTGCACCTTGATGCCGCTGGTATCGAGCGTCACCGTGTCGCCGCTGCCGGTCTCGATGCGAATGCTGCGCCCGCCGTCGTCGAGCGTGATGGTGTGGCCGCCTGGCGTCTCGAGCCTGAGCACCTCGGCGCCGTCGGTGTCGTCCATCGTCAGCTTCACCCCGTTGCGCGAGGTGAGCGACTTGATCGGGTTGCCGCTGGCCAGCGACTCGGGCGGCGCGTCGCGGCCATTCCACACCGCGCCGATCACCATCGGCCAACGGGGATCGCCCGCGACAAAGGCGACCAGCACCTCGTCATCAACGTCGGGGATGAACCACGCGCCGCGATCGGCTCCGGCCATGAAAGTCGCGAGGCGCGCCCAGGCGGCGAAGCGGGCGTCGCCGGTGTCGGCAGCCCAGGGCAACGCCACCTTGACCCGCCCCTGGCCTTCGGGGTCGTCGATGTCGATCACCGTCGCCGGGTAGACCCCATACCAGAGTCCACCAAAGCCGCCGGGGACGCGCGGATCAGGCTGCATCGTCGCCTCCTCCCAGCCCGGCGCGCTCGACGTCGAACTCGGTGCGCAGGCCCTGGTCGCCATCGAAGACATGCCGCACCGCGATGATGGACCAGGTGCCCGAGAACCAGGGCCCCAGATCGGCCAGCTCGACGCGGGCGCCGACCCGCAGGGCGGCGTCCGGTCCGCTGACGGCCTGGCCGGTGACAAACCGGCGGGCGCGCTGGCGGAAGTGGGCTTCGGCCTCGGCCTGCGCCTCGGCGGCCGTGCGCGGGGCGGTATGGGCCAGGTTCTCCTTGCGCTCGCCAAACGCGCGGCGCAGGACGGCGGCCCCGCTCTCGCCCCCGTCCAGCTCGCCCGAGACCACGGCGTCGGTCGCTTCGTGGCGGATCGGCGCCTTGGCGGCGACGTCGTAGCCGGTGACGCTGATGGCGGTGCGCTGATGGGCCAGATCGGCCAGCGCGTTGAACTCGCGAATCTCACCCCGGAAGCGCCGGCGCAAAGGCGTACCGCGCCGATCGGCCCGCCGGGCGGCGTGCAGCTTGCCCTCGACCACCCACAGCTCGGCTTCGAGCGCCCGCGCCCGGCGATGCAGGAAGGCCAGATCGCTCTCGTTGACCTGGGCCAGCACCGCGTGCGTCGGTCCGTCGAGGGCGATGTCGGCCGTCAGCCCGTGGTCCTGGGCGATGCGCCCGAACACGTCGCGGTCGCTCTGTGATTCGAATGTGCGCGTGCGGCGGCACATGCGCAGGTCTTGCAGCGCGTCTTCTGCGAGCACCTGAATCTCGGGCGGGCGGCGCTCGGGAAAGACCCCCTCCAGGCCGGTGATGCGACCGCTGAAGACCACGTCGGTGCCGATCTTGACCTGCCAGGCCTTGCCGAAGTCGAGCACCGCGCCGTCGAAGTAGAGATAGCCGACGCCCGCGCCCGTCTCGCCCCAGTTGGCGAGGGTCGCTTCGCAGTGGTGGATGCCGTCGATCGTCTCCTCGACCCGCAGGAAGAGCAGGCGATCGCTCAACTCGGCCTGATCGCGCCCGGCGACGTTGAGCGTGGGCCGGGCGATGGGCAGCGTCTCAGCCATCAGCTCAATGCGCTCGCAGTCGGGCCGACCGCGCGGCGACGTGGGTCGCGACGCGGGCGTGTTGGTGGTGTTGCATCAGCGACGGGCGCGCGGGCTCGGGCGGCGGCGGCGTGCGGGCCGCCTCCAGGCGCTCGGGCTCGGGCTCGGGCAGGAGCTCGGTCTGCATCTCGTCGATCACGATCGCCATCGCGGGCCCTCCACGGTCAGGTCAAGCAGCCGGCCGGCGTCGAGGCGCCGGGGGTTCTCGATGCCATTGCGTCGCGCCACGGCCTGCCAGTCGCCCACCCCGGCGCGA
>JAGQJJ010000782.1 GCA_020430675.1 Myxococcales bacterium | reverse complement strand
TACACTCTTTCCCGAACGATGCTCGGCGCGCTGGTCTCGACCCCCAGATCGCGGGCCAGCCGCGCCAACAGCGGGTTGACCGGATCGGCCTCGCGGAAGGCGGTCAGCTTCTCCAGCGCCTCGGGCCGCCGGCCCAGCCGCACCAGCGCATGCACCTGTCCGGCCCGCGCTTCGGCGCGCTGCACCTCGTTCTCGGCCAGCTTCTCCAGCCGCTCGAAGGCCGTGCGCGCCAGATCGGGCTGCTCGGCGAGCAGGTAGACCTGGGCCAGCTCACCCAGGGCCTGCACGTCGGGGCCCAGGCCGACCGCGCGGCGCAGGTCGTCGATGGCGCCGGGAATGTCGCTCAGGTGGTGGGCCTTGATGCGCCCGCTGCGGGTGTAGAGGCGCGCCAGCAGGCGGTCATCGCGGGCCAGCGTGGTCGCGTGTTTGTAATGCTCGGCGGCCTCGGCAAAGGCCTCGCTGGCAAACCGCAGGTCGCCCAGGCGAACGCGCGTGTCGAGGTCGTCGGGGTCGAGCGCCACGATGGCGGCCAGCGCCGCTTCGCCGGCCTCGCGCGCGCCCAGCTCGTCAAGCTGCACGGCGGCGAGCCGACGCAGCAGCGGCAGGCGCGCGGCGGGGTCGGGCAGCCGCTCGATGCGATGGGTCAGCAGCGTGGCCAGATCGCCGTATGCATGCCGCGCGGCGAGCATGTCGGCGGCGCGCTGGGCGGCCTCTTCGTGCGTCGGGTCGCGCTGCACGGCCTCGATGAAGTCGGCCAGCGCCTGCTCGCCCTCGCCGGGTCGATCGGCGCGCAGGGCGCCGGCTTGGGTCAGGTGCGCCGCGGCGGCGGCCCGATGGTCGCGGCGGTCGGCGAGCGCTTCGAGCAGTCGCGCGTGCTCGCCGTCGTCGAGCGGCACCAGCTCGTCGTGGCGGGCCCGGTCGAGCAGCAGCCACGCCGGGACCGGGTCGCGGTCGCAGGCTTCTTCGGCCTCGCGCCACGCGTCCTGAGCGACCGGATCGAAGCCCCGCGCCTCTTCGATCAGGCCGGCCAACCAGAGCGCCGCCGAGCGCGCGCGCACATCGTCGGTGATGCGGGCCCATTGCAGCAGCGTCTCGGAGCGCTCGCCGGTGGCGCGCGCCAGCCGAAGCTGGCGCAGCGTCGCCTCCCAGGGACGGTCGGCCTCTGGGGCCAGCGCGCGCACCTGCTGCCACACCGCGATGATCTCAGCGCTGGGCAGCTCGGCCGCCTCGGCGCGTTCGGCGGCCTCGGTGAACAGCGCCAGCGCGTCCTCGCGGGCGTCGACCAGCTGCGCCACCCGGGCCAGACGGCCGGGCAGCGAGGCCAGGTCGCCGTGCTTCGCCGCGTCGCGCACCAACGCCCAGGCGGCCTCGGCGTCGTCGAAGCCGGGGCCGGCGCGCTCTTCCAGCGTGGCCAGCGCCAGATCGGGCGGCGCCACGTTGGCCAGCTTATGGGCGGTGACCGCCTGCTGGTTTGGCGAACGAAGGTGCGGGCCCGCGGTGCGATACAACGCCGTCAACCGCTCGGACTCGTCGCGCTCGAGGGCCAGGCGCTCCAGCGTCCAGGTGATCGGCAGCAGGCCGGGCGCCAGCGCGAGGGCCTCTTCGCAAGCGTCGAGGGCGCCTTCGACGTCGTCGAGGTGGTCGAGGCGCACATCGGCGAGGCGCAGCAGGATGGCGGCGCGGTCTTCCGGCTCGTCGGCGGCGTCGGCGCGGCCGTTGAGCACGTCGGCGAGCGCGCTCCACTGCTCGGTCGCGGCGTAGAGCCGCTCAAGTCCGGCCAGCGCGTCGGGCGCCTCGGGGCGCGCGCTGCGGATGGCCTCGAAGCACTCGATAGCCTCGTCGAGCAGGTCGAGCCGGAACTCGTACAGCTCGGCGAGGCGGCCGAGCAGGCCGATGCGGCGCACGTCATCGGCCGGCAGCGTGCGCAGCTCGTGGCGGACCAGCTCGGCCAGCTCGCGCCAGCGGCCGTGCTGGTAGAGCAGGCGGCCCAGGCCGCGCAGGGCGGGCAGCCACGACGGGTCAAGGTCGAGCGCCTCGCGCCAGCAGGCTTCGACCAGGTCGGGCTCGCCGCAGGCTTCGTGCACCGCGGCCAGGCGGCCGAGCACCGCCAGCCGGCGGCTCGGCTCGGCGCGGTCGCGCTCGGCTTCGAGGGTGGTGACCAGCTCGGGCCAGTCGGCGCGCGCGGCGAGCATGCGCTGCACGGCGCGGTGGGCGACGCGGTCGTCGGGGTCGAGCCGCAGCACGCGCTGGTACAGGTTGAGCGCCTCGTCGGGCCGGTCGAGGCGCGTCTCGCACAGCTCGGCGAGGCGCGCCGCGACCGTGGCTTCGTCATGGGCCGGCAGGCCGTGGTCGAGCAGGCGGCGCAGCTCCGATTCGATCGCGCCCCAGGCGTTTTCGGCCGCCAGCAGCCGCAGGCGCTCTTCCACGGCGGCGGGCAACGCGAGCGGCGCTTCTTCGGCGGCGACCAGCGCCGCTTCGATGGCGTCGCCATACCGCCGCCGCGCCGCTTCGGGCTCGTCGGCGCGCATCGACAGCACGTCGCCGAGATGCGTGAACAGCGCGGCGCGCAGCTCGGCGTCGGCCAGGGCGGCGAGGCCTTCGATCGCGTCGAGGTAGTCTTCGGTGGCTTCGTCTCGCCAGGCCGCGCGCCGCAGGCCGGCCAGGGCGGCGACCCGATCGGGGCCGGGCTCGACCGCCGCCGCGTGCCAGATCTCGCGCGCGCCGCCGCGATCGCCGCGGCCCGCTTCGAGCGCGAGACCCAGGCGATAGGCGACGCCGGGATCGTCCGCGAGCCGATGTTCGAGCAGGGCGATGACCTCG
>JAGQJJ010000781.1 GCA_020430675.1 Myxococcales bacterium | reverse complement strand
CCGTGACGCCGCCCTGCCGCCGGATGACCTCCTGATCGTTCAGGTTCACCACCACCACATCGCCCGTGCCGGTGGTCACCTCGGCCTCATCAAACGCCGGCGACCCCTCGACGCACGGGATGTGCACGTCGATGACCCGCACATTGGCCACCGGCTCGGCATCGGCGTTGAACTCAAACTCGGGGTCCAGATCCATCTCATCGGCGCTCATCGTCGAGAACAGCCGCGTCAGGTAGCCGTGCCGCGAGAAGACATCGGCCAGATGCACGCGCGCCGGGTTCACCTCGGCCTCGACCTGCGCCGCCAGCGCTGCGCCGTCGATGGCCTGGCCGAGCACGTCGTCGTAGCAGAACGGGCAGTTCCAGAAGTCGGCCGTCGTGGTGCCGTCGGGCAGCTCGATCTGCCCGTTGATCAGCCGCTGCACGTCGGTATCGCCGGCGAGCCCCTGGTCGAGCACATCACGCACCGTCGCCAGCCCGCCCAGCAGGTCGACATCGAGCGGCTGCACCAGCCCGGTGAACACCTCGTCGATGGGCCCGGCGAAGTCGGTCGCAAACGCCTTGCCGCCCGCCTCGTCAACCGCCTGCGCCACGACATCGACGTAGTTATTGCCGCCACCGCGCAGATCCAGCGCGGCCTCGTTGATGCGAACATGCCGATAATTCAGCGGAATCGCCCGCGAATCGCCCAAGACATGCACCAGGATGCCCATATCGGGCTCGGCGGCCACCGCCGTCGGCACGATGGGGATGACCGCGCGCGGGGCCGGAAAGGTGAGGCGCAGCGGCACCAGATCGCCGACATCGTTGTCGGGCAGCAGCTTGATGGCCACAAACACCGCGCCGGCCTGGATGTAAGGCGCCAGCTTGGCGTCGATGGCCTCGGGGATCTGGTAGCCGTTGTCATCGAGCCACGTGCGCAGCACCTGCACGTCATCGGCGGCCAGAATCGCCCGGTCATAGGGCCCAAGCGGCTCGCGGCTGAGCACCTGCACGCCGCCACGCCCGCCCGCGCCCTCATTGCTCGGATCGCCATCGGCCAGCGGCGCCGGCGGCGGCGCACAGTCGCCGTCGAAGATGGCGTTCATGCGAAAGCGCGGTCCGTACTGAAGGTCGAGTGCCGTGAAGAGCATCTCGGTGCCCAGCTCGACCTGCACCCCGGCCGGCACCGGCAAGAGCCAGCCGAAATCCTGCGGCGGCCCCGAGTAGGCGACCTGCACATGCATGTGAATCTCGCTGCCGTCAGGCGCAAACAGGATGCGTTCGGCCGATTGATTGACGGGCTGCGAGTTGTTGCAGAAGAAGCCGCCACAAGCGAAGGCGGCCGATGGCGTCGCGACCAGCGCGAGCAGGGCCAGGAAAGACGTGCGCATCGAATCCCTCCGGCGTCGAGTGCCGACCCACTCTGCCACGCGGCGACGTTCGGTGCGAGTCCCCCTTGCGCCGCAGTGTCACCGGCGCATCATGGCGTCATGTCGTTGCTCGCCACCTGGCACGCGGTGCTCGCCGAGTTGCCCATCGCGCCCGACGCGGCGTTGTTCCGCATCACCGAGGGCTTCAACGTGCCCGTCGTGCGCGCCCATGGCACCGACCGCCACGGCCGCGACCGACCGATGGCATGGCACGCGCGCGGCTACCGCGGTCCACCCCGCCCGTTTGCGCGGGTCATCCATGCCAGCACCGCCGATGAGATCGCCGCTTCACTGCGCGGCGAACTGGCGCTCTCGGCGCTGCTCAAGATGCCCATCACGCCCGACCCGCATCTGCTCGTCTATCGCCGCGATGCCTTCGAAGCCGTGCATGCCATGCAATATGCCTTGCGTGATGGCATTGATGCCATCGACGCGCTGGCATCGGTGCATGCCTTGCTGCCGGCCGTGCGGCGCCTTCAGAATTGGAAGTAGATAAACGGCGGCGGCTTCTCGGGTGCCAGCAGCGCGCAGGCATAGAACAAGGCCGTCAATGATACAAATCGCACCGCCGCCGGCGCGCGCCACCAGACCTCGACCACCCGCTTCGTGCCCACCGGCCACAAGTTCTGCCACAACACCAGCGCGCCCATCAGCGCGCCGGCGAGCATCAGATAGCGCCCCTCACCGCTCTCGGTGACGCGCGCGGCGAAGTCGCTCAGATCGACGCCAAACGTGTCGATCACCAGCTTGCGCATCAGCGTGGCGCAATCGGCGAGCGATTCGGCTCGAAACAGGGCCCAGCCGAGGCAGGTGATGTGGAAGAAGACCAGCCGGCGGAAGACCGTGACCCCAAAACCCACCGCGCGGTTCCGCCCCAGCCGTTCGAGCAACTGATGCCAGAACCGCGGGCGGAAGAGGACCAGCAGCAACCCATGAAAGGCGCCCCAGAGCACGAAGTTCCAGGCCGCGCCGTGCCACAGGCCGCCGAGCAGCATCGTCAGCATCAGGTTGCGCAAGACGCGAAACAGCCCACCGCGATTGCCGCCCAGCGGGATGTAAAGGTAGTCGCGCAGCCACGTCGACAGCGAGATATGCCAGCGCCGCCAGAAATCCGAAGGCCCGGCCGCCGCATAGGGCGCCTCGAAGTTCTGCACGATCTCAAGCCCGAGCAGCCGTCCGATGCCCACCGCGATGTCGGAATAACCCGAGAAGTCGCAATAGATCTGCACCGCGAAGGCATAGGTGCCAATCCACAGCGCCAACGGGCTCGCTGCCGCCGGATCGGCATAGGTGGCATCGACGATCGCGGCGATCTGATCGGCGATCACCACCTTCTTGAAGCAGCCGAGCGCGATGAGACCAAAGCCGCTCAGGTCGGGCTTGAGCGATGACAACCGCGCGATCTGCGGCAAGA
>JAGQJJ010000780.1 GCA_020430675.1 Myxococcales bacterium | reverse complement strand
CGTGCCCGAGGCGCCCGCGTTTTTCGGCCTGCCCAGCGGGCCGAGCCACCCGCCCGGTCCGCTCGACCGGGCCCCGCTGATCGCGCGGTTGTCGACCACCGCGGTCGCCGCCGCCGCCTTTGACGCGCCGCTGACGCTGGCCGATCGGCTCGGCCTCAACGCGCTGCTCGATGGCATGGGCCGCCGCGGGGACGACCTTCGCCGCCAGCTCCGCGCGCTGTCGGGCCAATCGGTGCTGCACCCCGATGGCTGGCGCGCGCTCGGCTTCGACCCCGAGGCGCCCGTCGCCGTGGCCCTGCTCTCGGTCGAGCCGCCGGTCTTTACGATCGGCTGGTCGACGGTGGACGCCGACCTGCAGCGCAAGCTGGCCTACGCGCTGGCGGCTGGCCGCCTGCCCTTGCGCGAGGAGCGCATCGAAGGCGCGGTGCTGCTGGGTCAGGCCGACCGACGCGGGCCGGTGGTGGTGTGGACGGGCGACGAGGCGTTTGCCGTCGTCGGCCCTCGCCTCCAGGCCGGCGAGGCGGCTGACCGCGCCTCGCACCTGCTGCAACCCGACGCGCCCTTCCTCGCCCAGCCGGCGATCGACCACGCGCTCTCGTTGCTCGGCCCCGATGAGGCCGGGGCGTTGGTCTTCAACCTGCCGATGCTGGTCTGCCATGGCTTCGACGCGGTGGAAGGTGACGTGCGCACCGAGGCGCTCGCCGAGTCGGAGGCGCAGGCGCGCAAGGAGGGCGATTTTCCCGAGGCCGATCGCCTGATGAAAGCGCGCTTTCGCCGGCAGGCCTTGCCGCTGATCCTGATCAACGCGCTGCCACCGGCCGAGCGCGCTTTGCGGCGCGCGCTGTTCCCGCTGGGCGCCATGGCCGTCGGGCTGCGGCTCGACGCGCAGAACGTGACCCTGCACTGGGCGCAGCCGATGCTCACCGGCGCGCCACCCTTGCGCATTCTGGGCGCCCGGATCGAACTGCCCCCGGGCAACGCCGAGCGCGACACCGTGCCGGCCGTGCGCATCGAGCTGCGCTTCGATCCGACCGAGCTGTGGCGCTTTGCGCGCGAGACCGCGGTCGAGGCCGACAGCGACGTGCTCGCCGACGTCGAGACCGCGGTGCGCGCCCAGGCGGCGTTTGACCTGCGGCAGCTCATCGAAGAGGGGCTCAGCGGCACCGCGGTGGTCACGCTCAGCCCGCATCCGCGACCGCCCGAAGAGGGCCAGCACGGCCTGTTGTCGGTGCTCGACGTGCGGTTCAACGTGGGCCTCACGGAAGGGCCGCGCGCCGCCAAGGCGCTCGACAACCTGGGCCGGGCCCAGCTCGACTTCCGCGCGGCGGGGCCGGGTCGCGCCATCTTTGAGCGACCGGGGTGGCCGCCGCTGCACCTGCAGGTGACCGACAGCGCGCTGCTCGGCGGACTCGGGCCCGATGCCACGCGCGCCCGGCGGTCGGGTGGCGCGATCGCCGCCGCGCCGGCAGATGACGCGCCGGCGGCCAATGCGCCGCTCGGCAGCGAGGCCGAAGCGCTGGGCGAGGCCATGGCGCAGCTGGTCAACGCGCTGCCGCCTCGCGATGAGGTCATGCCCCCGACCAAGGAAGCGGCGCCAGGCTGGCTGGAAGCGCGGCTGCCCCCGAACGAGACCGACCGGCCCCGCTTCGTCGAGGTGCTGCGCGCCGTCAACGCGCTCGACGCGCAGCTGACGCCCGGCGCAGACCGTCTGGATCTGGAGATCCGCGTGCGCAGCCCCGAGACGTGGGAGGCGATGATGCGGGCCATCGGCACCGTCTTCAACCCGGCGATTCTGCCCGCCGCGCGCGGCGCCGACGGAGGTGGATGATGTTGCCGGTACCCAGTGATTCGGCTAGGGTGCGCCGATCCGAGCGGGCCGCCCGAGAGGCTGCGCGGCGCCGACCGGGGCGATTCTGCTTTGTTGTGCGCACCGAAGACCGGGACGGCCGATTTCCCCGATGACGACTGACCGCACACCGCCAGCGCTCGACGACGACAGCGAATTCGACGACGAAGACGACGAAGACCTGGAGACACGCGGCGAGTACTTCTGGCGCCGCACCAAGGAGTTTGCGGTCCTCGCCCTCAAGGTGCTGATCGTGGTCGCGCTCTTCACCCTGGTCATCTTCTTCGATCGCATCGTGAAGTCGATCTACCCCGGCGAGATGGGCGTGCATTGGAGCCGCTTCTTCGGCGGCACCGAGCTCGACAAGACCTACACCGAAGGCATGGTGGTGATCTGGCCGTGGGATGAGTTCTACATCTACGACATGCGCGAGCACGAGCTGAAGGAGACGACGATCATCTATGCCAAGGATGGCTTGGAGATCCACGTCCGCGTCTCGGTTCGCTTCCGCCCCACGCCCGATTATCTGCCGCAGCTTCACCTGGATCTGGGGCCGAATTACATCGAGAAGGTCGTCCGCCCCGAGGTGGTCTCGACGCTGCGCAAGGTGCTCGGCAACTACGACCCGCAGATGATCTACGCCAAGGACGAGCAGGGCCTGATCGAAGAGCTCGGCGCCACGCTGCGCACCGATCTGAACTCCGATTACTTCCACGTCACCGAGTTTCTGGTGCTTGAGCTGCGGCTGCCGGAGACGATCGAAGCGGCCATCAAAGACAAGCTCACCCAAGAGCAGCAGATGCTGTCGTATCGGTTCCGGCTTGAGCGTGAGAAGGACGAGAAGGAGCGGCGGATCATCGAGGCCGAGGGGCTCAAGGCGTTTGAGACGATCAGCCAGGTGCCCATCCTGAAATGGCGCGGGCTTGAGGTCACCGAGAAGCTGAGCACTTCGCCCAACTCGAAGATCATCTTGATGGGCACGGGCGG
>JAGQJJ010000779.1 GCA_020430675.1 Myxococcales bacterium | reverse complement strand
CAGAACGCTGGCTTCGTGGGCCGGGACCAAGACGCACCTCGTCCTGTCATCGACGGCGGTACAGGTCGGTGGGCAGTGGTACCGCCCTGATCAGAAGCACACCGTCGGGATCAACCAGCGGCCGCCCGAACTGCGCATGCAGCACAGCGATGGGCTTGTCCTGTCGAGCCCCACGGGCGGGTGGCTTGTGGTCGCCGCGGGCAAGCAGGTGGTGGTCGTGGCCCATGTGCCGGCGAACCGTCAGGTCTACAACGCGCTCGCGCGCGTCGAGGCGCTCGCGCAGCAGATCTGAGCCACCCCGAGTGCGGTCGGCCAGCAGGCCCGGCGCGGCCGGCCGCGCAGGCCACGCCCAGCGATCGGCGGACGGCGACAGTGCCGCGGGCGGTTGACCCGTCGTTCGCTCGTCAGCAAAGCCGACCGCGCCACGTCGCAGACTCAGCGGGCTCGCCGCCATCGGCGAGCGGCGGCCGGTCAGGGGCGCACGTTGCAGCCGCTTGAGCAATCGCAACAGCGCCAGGCGGTGGGCTGACCGGTCACCGTTTCGGGGCCGACGGTGCTCCAGTCCGGCGTCTTGCCGATGACCTCGGTATGGGTTCGACACATGCGGTCGGGCCACTTCTGACCCAGCGAGAGCCACTCTTCCGCGCCATCGCCCACGGCGACCCAGACGTCACCGGGCAGCGTGCCCATATCGGGCTTGCCGCCGGTGCACAGCTCTTCGCGCAGGCACAGACGCTGGCCGTGGTTCTGGCACTCCACGACGGCCGACATCCAGGACGCGCCCGGCCCGCCCTTGCGGGCGTAGTCGGGCGGCAGGCAGCGATCATCGGCGACCAGGAAGATGCCCCACATGCTACTGCCCCCGTTGCCCTCTTTGACCTGGAAGGCACCACGCTGGGCGATCCGCGCGTTGATTTCGGCCTTCCAGGCGTTGCGCTTGCTCGCGGGCACATGGCCCAGCAGCGCGGGCCGCGTCGCGTGCCGAATCGTCTTGCCATAGGGCCAGTCGACGAGCGCCTGACTCAGAATGGCCGCGCCCGTGGCCATCTTATGGCACTCCTGGAGGCCATTCGAAACATCCAGACAGGGCTGCTGCTTCATGAACTGGAGCGCGTTGACGCACACCGCCGGGTGGGGGAAGACATAGCCGCCGAGGGTCGCTCCGGCTTTTGCGCACGCCGCCTCCCAGGTCGTGCCGGCGGGGATGTCCCACAGCCGCGCCGCGTATTGCCGCAGACCCGGGCGGGTCGAGGGATCGACGCACCCATCGTCGCGAAAGCCGCCCCAGTTCATGTCGGCGGCAGCCGGCCCCGCGACGCCCAGCACGCAAAGGATGAGAATCAGGTTCTTCATGGTGACTTGTCGCCTTCGTGATGCCATTCGCCGCGAACCTGCGGCATGGGATCAGCCTAGCGACATGGCGGACCTGGGCCTATCGGTGGACCTTGAAGCGCCCCTCGAAATTGTTCGAGGGCCCAAACCGCCCGGGGGGCCGTTCGTCCGCCTTTCTGGTGCCAATCGTCAGCTCGCCGTCCGCGGCGCCGCGCACCCACCCGCGCGGCGGTCGCAGCGCAAACGCCATCGTGATGGGTGATCCATTGCCAGGGGGCCGATGCTGGCACCGGGCGACCGACGATCCGCTCGCTTCGGCGACTCGAGTCGCGTTGGTCGTGAGGGGCCGGGGCGATCAACCGCCGCAGATCGCCGTCTGGCAGGCGTGCAGCCGGTCATCGGGCGATTGGGGGCACAGGTCGTTGGGCGGGCCATCGCAGAAGGCGCGGTAGGCTTCGTCGAGCGCGTCGCATTGCGCGAGGCAGACGTCGCGACTGATGCCATCGCCGCCGCAACGCAACTCGACGCACCCGGCGCCGACGCCTTCGGTCTGGCGGGCACAAGCGTCGCGGTCACCGGTGCGGTTGAGGCACGCGAAGAAGAGGGTGCGTGCCAGGGTGCCGCAGTAGCCTTCGCATGAGACGTGAGCCGGTTCAGGGGCGGGCTCGGGCGCGGCGCAATGGGCGTCGACGCACGTCGCAAAAGCTTCGCGCGCTTGCAGGGCGCAGCGATCGGCGCCGCCGCCAGCGGCGAGGCAGGCTTCGTTGACCGCGGCGGCGCGGGCGTGGCAGGCGTCTTCGCAGTCGACGGGGGCCGGCTCGGGTTCCGGAGCGGGCTCGGGCGCGGCGCAGTGGGCGTCGACGCAGGTGGCGAAGGCCTCGCGCGCCTGCAACGCGCAGCGCTCGGGGGCGCCGCCAGCGGCGAGGCAGGCGTCATTCATGGCGGCAGCGCGGGCATGGCAGGCGTCTTCGCAGGCCACGGGCGCCGGCTCGGGCTCGGGCGCGGGCGCGCAGTGGGCGTCGACGCAGGTCGCGAAGGCTTCGCGCGCCTGCGACGCGCAGCGCTCAGCGGCGCCGCCGTTGGCGAGGCAGATGTGGTTCACCTCGGCGGCGCGGGCGTGGCAGGCGTCTTCACAGTCGACCGGGAGCGGCTCCGGGTCCGGCTGGTCGACGCAGTGCTCGGCAATGCACGAGGCGGTCCACTCTTCGGCCAAATGAGCGCAGCGGTCGCGCGCGCCGCCCTCGGCGATGCAAGCGTCGAAGGCCGCCATGCCCCGACGGGCACAGCCGTCTTCGCAGACGCCCGCGTCCGGCGGCGGCGGGGGATCGGCGGGCGAGCAGTGTTCGAGGCAGGCGGCGAGGCGCTCGTGGGCCATCTGCTCGCAGCGCTCGGGCGCGGCGTCGGTGTTCAGGCAGGCGTTGTAGGCCTCGCGCGCGGCGGCATGACAGCGATCTTCGCAGGCGGCCGGCGGCGGAGGCGGCGGAGGCTCACCGGGCGCACAGTGTTCGA
>JAGQJJ010000778.1 GCA_020430675.1 Myxococcales bacterium | reverse complement strand
TACCATTGGCGACCCGACCGCCATGATCAGCCCTGATCTGTTTGACGTGGCCTCGGCCTGGTGGCTCGAACCGGGCCTTGCCGTACCGGTCGAGGCGAACTTCCGCACCTGCCGCGCGCTGCTGGTCGATGGCCCCGAACTGGCGCCCAGCCTGTTCTACTGGCGCAGCGACAGCTACCCCGCGATGTGGCTGCCCGCGGGCGACGTCGACGCGCTCGGCATGCGGGCGCTGCGCATCGTGCCCGGCCAGACGCGGGCGCGCTTCCAGGAGAACGGCGTGCGCTTTGCCGCGCCCGAGCGGGTCAGCGACGCGCCGGAGCCGGCCTGCGAAGTGCCCGCCGAGGGTACGACCGCCGGCTGGACCGAGCCGCCCGCGACCGGTGGCGGGGTCATCGAGGCCCTCTCGACCGGCCCCGACGGCTGCCACGCCATCGATGTGCCCGCCGGCCGCTGGTATTTCTGCGCGCCGGGCGTGCCATTCCCCTTCGAGGTGGGCGACGAGATCCAGATCGGCCAGTTCTCCGACGGCGGCCGCGTGGGCTTCGGCCTTTCGTCCGGCCCGGTGACCCTGTTTGTGGAGAACACCGTCAGCAGCTTCGCGACCGCGGCGGTCGCGGGCTGCCCGGGCCATCGCGACGCCTGCGGCGGCTTCACACGCCCGCTCGCGCTGCGGGTGCCGCTCGACGGTCAGCTCGTCGAGGTGCGCGCCGGTGAGTCGGTGACGCTCGACTCCGGCGCCACGCTCTACGTTCTGCGCGCCGAGTTGCCCAGCGTCATCGACCTCGAGTGCACGTCGGTCACCGCGGTCGGTGTGCGCGCCCAGACCATCACCCTCATCGACCGCCGTCAGTAACGGAGACCCGACCATGAAACGCTCGACGCCCTTTGTCTCGTTCGCCGCGGTCGCCCTCTCGGCCGCGCTCGCCACCGGATGCAGTGACAGCGCCAGCGACGCCAGCGCCGGCGCCGGGGATTGGGCCGGCCAGCCCGCCCCTGGCGCCACCGGCGTCGCCCCGGCCGGCGCGCAGGACTTCGGCCTGTTTCGGCAGATCCTCGAAGCCGGCCAGATCCCGCACCCGTCGACCCTGGACGCGGTGGGCTTCTTTGCCGAGCACAAGCTCGACTACCCGGCCGCCGATTGCGGCGAAGACATCTGCGTGCACGGACTGCTCGCCGTGCAGCGCAACCTGATGACCGGCGGTCAGTGCACGCTGCTGCAGGTCGGCCTCAACAGCCCGGTCGACCCGCGCGAGATGGCCCGCCCGCCGCTCGATCTGGTGCTGGCGCTCGACATCAGCGGCTCGATGCGCGGCGCGCCGCTGCGGGCGGTGATCGATGGCCTGATCGCCATGGTCGACCACCTCGAACCCGAAGATCGCGTCAGCCTGGTGACCTATGACACGCGCGCCGAGGTGGTCTTCGAAGACGTGCCCGGCGACGACCACGAGACGCTGCTGACGACTTTTGGTGGGCTGGCCAGCCGGGGCAGCACCAATCTCTATGATGGCTTGTTTGAAGCCTTCCGCCTCGCCGACAAGGCGCCCGATCCGGCGCGGCAGCGGCGCGTGGTGCTGCTCAGCGATGGCATGGCCACCGCGGGCTTCGAAGACGCCGGCCGCATGCAGGCGCTCGCGACGGCGTATGCCCGCCGCGGCGTGGGGCTGACCACCATCGGCGTCGGCACTGACTTCGACGTCGAGTTGATGCGTTCGCTCGGCGAGATCGGCGCCGGCAACTTCTACTTCCTCGAAAACCCCGAGGCGGTGCGCGAAGTGTTCACCGAAGAGGTGCAGACCTTCCTGGTGCCGGTGGCGCTCGACGTGCGGCTTGAGGTGCACGCGGGCAGCCATTATCTGGTGCGCGGCGCCTATGGCATGCCTGGCTTCTCGGCCGGCCTGCGCAGCGGCTACGCGGAGCTGCCGGCGCTCTTCCTCGCCGGGCGGCAGCGGGCGAGCGATGCCATCGAAGGCACCGGTCGGCGCGGTGGTGGGGGTGGCTTGTTCATCGAGCTGATGCCGGCGAGCCGTCAGGCCGAGGTGGGCGAAGCCGACCAGGTGGGCCTGGTGACGCTGAGCTGGACCGATCCCACCAGCGGCGAGCGGCGCGAGCAGGCCGTCGACGTGCGCAATCCCCATGGCGCCGGCGAGGTGCCGACCGGCGGTCACTTCACCGATGCCACCGTCGAGAAGGGATTTGTCATGCTCAACCTGCTGGTCGGCTTTCAGCTCGCGGCCGAGCTGGCCCTCGACGCCGACTCGGGCACGGCCATCGGCCTGCTGCGCGCCCTGCGCGGCGAGGTGGCCGCCTGGCTGGCGAGCCATGATGACGATGACATCGCCGACGACCTGCGCTACGTCGACCTCTTCATCGCCAACCTCGAAGCGCGCGGCCTGAACACGCCGGTCTTCCAGCCCCCCGAGCCTTGGCCGCAAGACTGATCGCGGTGCGCGGCGCCGTTGATCCCGTCACGGTTGGCCGCGACGCGGCTGACGGCGTTCTCGATGCTCGGTTTGGCATCGCCTCCGCTCTCGGCCTTGCGCACCGCGGTGACATCCCCCTGTCATGTCTGCCTGTAAGCCCCTGTAAGTGCGTGAAATTGTTTCGAACGTTAGCTTCTGACTGCAAGCCGGTCGGCGGCAACGAGCGAGAAGGGGGACAGAGACATGACCACTCCTGGCAATGCCATCCCAGGGTCGACGCGCCGTGCGCATCTGCAGCGGGTGCGCGACCACCACGATCACTGGATGCGCGCGCGGCAGATCATCGGGCGCTCGCGGCGTTGCGAGCTGAACCTGGAGGGCGACTTCATCTCGGGTGAGCACGCGGCGCTGCGGTGGACCG
>JAGQJJ010000777.1 GCA_020430675.1 Myxococcales bacterium | reverse complement strand
CCCCCGCACCGGCCGCGGCGTCGGGCGTGGCCGAAGGCTCGGTACCGCCGTCACAGGCCCAGCCCAGAGCCGCGACCAACCCCGAGAGCATCCACCGTTTCATCCGTTCGCTCCTCATGGGCACCCCTCGTCGGTGAGGCCGTCGCAGTCCTGGTCGATCCCGTCACCGCAGACCTCGTCGGCGTCCGGGTGCACCGCCGGGTCGCTGTCATCGCAGTCATTGCCACAGGTCGGGTAGCCGTCGCGGTCGGTGTCCTGGCGCAGCGCGCAAGGCTCCTCGCACACCGCGCCGGCGAGCGCCGCGCAATCGCCGACCGTCCAGTCGCCAAACGCCCGGTCGCCGGACGCGCAGTTGCCGTCAGCGACATCGGGCTCGCCCGGCCGCCACGCCTGCCAGAGCAACGGGAAGCCGCCGAGCCATTGCCACGCGCCGAAGGGCGCTTCAAGCCCGAGCCATTGGCGCGGGGCGCTCAGGTCGCCCGGGGGCAGGCGCGCGGCGATGCGGGCGGCTTCGCCCGGCGTCTCGAACGTGGCCAGATCGGCGTTGCGCGCTCGACACAGCGCGCGGGCCTCGGCCTGGGCGCGGCCGCGCGGGCAGAGCACGAAGCCATGCGGCCCGTTGAACAGGCGCCGGCAATCGCATTCGGGCCCCTCGTCGATCTGACCATCGCAGTCGTTGTCGGTGTCGTCGCCGCAGACCTCCTGCGCGCCGGGGAAGACGTCGGGGCGCGTGCTGTCGCAATCGCTCGCGCAGTCTTCGGCGCCATCGCCATCCGCGTCGGTGCCGGCGGCGCAGATCGCCTCGCAGACCGACCAGTGCGCCGCCTCGCACGGCGCGTCGGCCCAACGGCCGCCAGCGGTCTCGGTGACGACGCAGTTCTGATCCTCGCTGCCGTCGGGCTCCAGCTCACCGAAGCGGTCGATGCGCGAGGGCTGGCCGAAGTACCAGGTGAAGCGCCCCTCGGCGAGCAGATCGGTCAGGCCGAACCAGTAGCTGTCACCGCCCAGGGCGGCCACCTGCCGATCGATCCAATCGGCCTCGCCTTCGTCATCGATCTGGGCCAGCGCCGCGCCCAGCCAGGCGCACTGTGCGTTGGCGCGGTCCCAGTCGCGCGGCGTCGTGCAGATATAATAGGTGCGCCCGCCGCGCGCCACCGGCTGGCAGTCGGGGCAGCCGACCGCGTCGTCGGGTACGCCGGTGCAATCCTGATCGGCGCCGTCGCCGCAAATGTCATCCGCGCCCGGGTGCACATCGGGGTTGTCGGGCATGCAGTCGTTCTCGCAGCGATGGCCGTCGCCGTCCGGGTCGGCGTCGGGGCCCAGGCGGCAGGCCATGCGGTCGGCGACATCGGGGCGCCGGGCGTCGAGGTAGGCCACCAGCGCCGCGACGGCATCCGCCGTCTGCTGAGCGCGGTACGGCCGCCGCGGATCGGCCTCGACCAACGGCGCCAGCCGCGCCGCCAGGGCCTCGACCGAGTCGCCCAACGCGAGACCATCGACCGCTTCGAGCAGCGCCCCGATGTGGTCGTCGTACTGCGCCTGGCAGGCCAGATCGGCCATGCACGCCCGAAACAGGCGGCCCTTGCCGGCGTGCATCGGACCCGGGTTCTCAAAAGCGCGCTCGATATGGCCCGGCAGCAGCGTCGCCGGCCCGTCTGGCACGGTGTGCAGCAGGAAGTCGCGGCGGTCGTAGGCATAGGCGTCGGCGATGGCCAGGTAGGTCTCGACCGCAAACTGGTCGAGCAGCCGCGGCCAGTCGAAGGCCGCGTCGGTCGCCGCGCGGATGCTGTCGAGCGGCGCGTCGGCGGCGATGATCAGCGCCTGCAGGTCGTCGACGCTGCGCGGATCGCCCTGCTCGACGCGGAAGCCGCCCTGAAGGCCGACGGTAAAGTCGGCGCCGCTGACACCGCGGTACAGGTGCCCGGTCTCGGGCCACCGCGCTGCGAGCCAGTCGGCGTCGAGCGCCTCGTGCACCGCATACAGCCCGTAGTCGGCGCCTTCGACGGAGACCCAAGCGTAGCCGGTGCGGGCCACGGGCAGGCCCATCGCTCGGTAGAGCTGTTCGGCCGCCCACTGCCGCAGCATCGACGGATCGAGCACCAGCGCGTCGAGCTCGAGACCGCGCACGCCGAAGAGGTTGCCATCGGCCACCGGGCCGTCGAAGCGCAGGGCGAAGCTGGCTTTGCCGCCGAGCGTGCGGAAGGCGCCGGCGCGGCCGATGAGCTGGATGGTGGTCGGCGTCCGCGGGCCGATCGGCGCGGCCTCGTCGGGCAAGGTGAAGCGGTAGGCGCCGAGCACCGCCTGGCGCGAGTCGCGGGCGAGCAGCCCTTGGGCCTCGGGGTCGAGGAAGAGGTCGAAGCGCACCGGGTGGTGCGGATCGAAGAGCAACGACTCGGGCGAGCTCGGCGGCGCGTTGGCGGCGCCGCGGGTGTAGGCCGTCGCCTGCCACTCGCCGCCGTCGGGCAGGCGGCCGAAAGTGTCGTTGCGCTCGGTCTGCGGCGGGCGGATGCGATCGGCCTCCGAGCCGTCGGGGCGCAGCAGCACGACCTCGTCCACGCCGCAGTCGATGCGGAAGGTCACGCCATCGCGGGCCTCGCGCGGGCCGGGCCAGGCGATGTGGCCGCCGGGCACCAGGAAGTAGCCGAGCGGCACCGTCCAGCGGCGGTCCTCGGCGGCCGAGAGCACCACCACCCAGTCGGCGATGTCGATGCCCTCGTCGGTCAGGTTGGTGACCTCGACCCAATCTTCGCCGGTGCAGTCGATTTCGTTGAGCACGATGTCGCGCATTTCGGGCGGCGCGGCGTCGACCGCGGCGTCGACCGCGGCCAGATCCGGCGGCTGCG
>JAGQJJ010000077.1 GCA_020430675.1 Myxococcales bacterium | reverse complement strand
CTGCTGTTGTGCTTCCTGTGCGGGCTGCCGTGGATCGCGCTGGCCTGCGGCATCCTGTCGGACTTCGCCGTCACCGACTGGCGGGCGCTGCTCGCGGCGACCTACGTCGGCCTCGAAGCGCTCGTGATGCTCGGCCAGCCAGCGCCAGCCCAGGCGCGCGTGGCCGACCTCGTCGGCCCAGATGCGCGTCAAGAGGTCGCGCAGCGGGCCGTCGGGCATCTGGAAGCGCTCGGCGCCGATGAGCGCCACCGCCACCGTCTCGCTCAGGCAGGCCACGCTGAGCAGGTTGCGGGTGACCGCCTCGAAGCGATCCACCTCGGGGTGCGTCGGCAGCGGCGCGCGCTCGGGGCGCGGGGCGACGGCCCGCCCGCCGAGCGCCTCGACCACCGCGCCGCAGAGCACGCCGTGGGTGCGCTCCTCTTCGGCCATGGCGGCGACCGCCTGCACTTGCGAAGGCGGCGCGCCCGCGTCGGCGAGCTGGCCGGCGAGCGCGGTGAAGACCTCGGCCGAGGCGTGCTCATTGATCATGCGGCCATGCCAGGTGGCCAGCGCCGGCCCGCGCAACGCTTCGCCGGCATCAACTTCCGGCATGTAGGCGCGCGCGGCGGCGCGCAGGTCGATCAGGGCGGTCATGCGCGCACCGCTTCCGGCATCGACGGCGGCACCGGCGGACCCCAGGCGATGCAGGCCGGCGGCCAGCCGAACGCTTCGCAGCAGGCGTTGTAGGCCTCGAAGTCGCCGCGCCCCATCAGCTCAAGGCATTGGGCGGGATCGGTCGGCAGCTCGGTCGATGCATCGACCGCGGCGTCGACGCCCTCATCGCCGGCGGCATCGGGCAGCGCGTCGCCGGCGTCGCCGAGCACCCGCGCGTCTTCAAACCAGACCGACATGTCGACCTCGGCGTCTTCGTCCGCGCCCGCGTCGAACGCTTCGGCGTCCGGATCGACCTGCGCTTCGGCGTCCACTTCGCTCAGATCGCCGGGCGCCACCGGATCGGCCAGGCTGTCGACGTCTTCGATGCAGCCGACCAGCCCCAGGGTGAAGGTCACCCCGGCGACCGCCCGCAATGCCTGGCGGTGGGCGAAGGCGGCCCGGGCCGAGCCGCCGATGTTGGCGGAGGGGGCGCACGTCCGCGGGTCACCGGGGCGCGCGCGGCTGGTCAGTCTGCTCGCTCGTGCATTCATCGGGCACCTCCTGCTTGGGGGTGGGCGTCGGTTCAGGTACCCTCAGCATGATGATTCGGTCTGACCGATGAAATCAGAATGATTGGAACGCCATGATTCGGCCAGACCGAATCATTCACCGCAGCGGACGACCCCGCAACGTCTCCGCCAAGGCGCGCAGCTCGGCGGCTTGCGCGTGGCCGGCCCGCCAGACCAGGCGGAACCAGTCGGTGCCCGGCTCGGTGCAGGGCATCAGCGCCACCAGCGCGCCCGCGGCCAGGTCGGCGGCGACAAAATAGGCGGGCAGCACGGCGACGCCGGCGCCGTCGAGCACCCGCGCCCGCACCGCGGCGATGGTGCTTACGTGCTCGGCCTCGGCGAAGGCCCATACCTCGGCCGGCGAGCGGGCGTCCTGGAAGTAGCGGAACAGCGGCAGGTCGGCATGCACGTCGATCAGCCGGTGCCTCGCCGCGTCGGCCGGCCCGGCGAGGGGCGCGCGGGCGAGCGCGGACGGCGCAGCGCAGAAGGCATAGCGCTCCTCGTGCAGCGCCGCATAGGCCAGCCCGGCGTCGGTCAGGCGCGCGCTTGTCACCGCGGCGTCGAGCAGGCCGCGCAGCACGCGGTCGAGGATGTCGGGGCCCGAGCCGAAGTACAGGTCGAGCCGCCGCTCGGGCCGCGCCGCGCGCAGCTCGTCGAGCGCGGGCAGCAGCCAGCTCAGGCCCAGCTCGAAGCGCGTGCCGATATTCAGGGTGAAGGGCGCGACCCGCCCCTCGGCGAGCGCGGCGGTGACGCAATCAGCCGCCGTCGCCAGCGCCTGCCGCGCCGGATCGAGCATGCGCCGGCCGGCGTCGGTCAGCCGCACCTCGCGACGGCTGCGCACAAAAAGCGTCGCGCCGACGGTCTCTTCCAGGCGTTTGATGCGCTCGCTGAACGCCGCCGGCGAGAGCGCCACGCGCGCGGCGGCGCGGCGGAAGTTCTCCGTCTCGGCCGCCACCACGAAGCAGCGCAGCGAGTCCAGGTCGGGCAGCACCGCGCGGTCAGCGGCGCAAGATCACGCGCCAGTGGTGGTCGCGGCGATCGTACAGGTCATCGGCCGAGAGCGTCAGGCGTCGGTAGCCGTGCTTCTCGACCCGCACCGGCGCGTCGACGGGAACGCGGCAGCGCTCGTCCTCTTCGCAGAGCACCACGTCATCCGACGTGCGCACGAAGCGCGCCGGCCCCGGCTCGACGATCAACAGCACGGTAGGCACGGCGGCGTCGGGCGTGGGACCGATCGACGGGCGGTAGCCCGTGCGCGCGATCGCCGGCGCGTCGCCCACGCCGCGGTCCCGCAGTTGCAGGCCGGCGCCCAGGTCGGGCGGCAGGCGGCGGGGCCCGAGGTCAACGGCCAGATCCACGTCCTCGGCGCCGCTGATCATGATGGCCCGGGCGATCAGGATCAGCGCCAGCGCCGCGATGACCGCCCCGCCGACCACCAGCGGCGCGCGGTGCTCGGCGACAAAATCGGCCACCGGCTCGGGCAGCTCGGGCAGTTCGGGTTTGGGCAGACGAATCGAGGGCCGCGCCTTGGGCTCGGGCGCGGCCACGCCCGGCGCGGCGACTTCGACCACCGCCGGCAGATCGGCCGACACGCGCACCGCGCCGCCTTCGCCCACCGCAACGACCGGCATCGCGCGCACCGGCGCGGGCTCGACGGGCGCTCCTGGGGCGGCGTGCGCGTGCGCGGGCGGGGCGTCATCACCGGCGCGACGGCTGGTCGGATCGAAGGCCAGCTCCAGCGAGAGCTCGTCCGAGCCGCCCTCGTCGCCCAGCTCCATCTCCGCCCCCGACACCCCGGTTGGCTGGGCGTCGAGCGCCGCGCCGGTGCTCTCCGGCAGGCCCTCGCCTCCGCCGCCGCGCGCGCTGGGATCAAAGGCCAGCTCCAGCCCGTTGGTATCGCCGCTCTCATCCTCCAATTCGAGGCTGCGCTCGACGCTGCCCGGCTCGTGGGCCGGCGGCGCAGGCGCTTCGTCTTCGGGCGATGGGGCATCGAGCCACGAGGACTCGGCCTCGGCGCGCTCGGTCCATTCGTTGGCTTCATCGCGGCGTCGGCGCTTGCGGATGAACGCCTGCGCCGGCGGTGCGGGCGGCACGGTGGCCACCGAGACGCGGTGCCCGAGGCGGCCCAGCACGTTCTCAAAGCGGGCGCGCAGCGCGATCGGGTTGCCGGGCCGCCGAGCGGGGTTCTTCTCAAGGCAGGCGAGGATGGCGTCGTCGACGTCTTCGGGAATGTCGGCGAGCGGCACGCGATGGCGCAGGGGTTCGACCGAATCCTGCAGGTGCGCGCGCAGCACCTCTTCGGCCTTCTGCCCCGGGAAGACCGGCTCACCGGCGAGCATGCGGTACATCAGCGCCCCGAAGGCATACATATCGGTCGCGGGACGGGGCGGTTCGCGGCGAATCTGCTCGGGCGAGGCCGAGTCGACGGTGCCGCGCCGACCGGCGAGGCGGATCGCGACCCCAAAATCGCAGACCCACGCTTCTCCGGGCGCGCCGCCGTTGCGCAGGATCACGCAGCTCGCGTCGAGCGCGCCGTGCAGCATCTTCTGCTCATGCGCCGCGCCCAGGGCGGCCAGCACATGCACGCCGATCGCCAGCGCGTCGCGCGGGGCGAGCGCGCCGTCGCGTTTGAGGCGGTCGTCGAGCGACTCGCCGTCGACCGCGTCGCGCACCACAAACGCTTCACCGCTGGGGGTGAAGCCTTGATCGAGCAACGCCACGATCTGCGGCCCGTGCAGGCGGCGCAGCGTATTGGCCGCCTGCGCAAAGGCCGCCCGGCGCTCGACCGAGTTGAGATCGGGGCGGTGAATCCGGCGGAGCACGCCCGCCTGCCCGCGCCCCTCATGACGCGCGGTCCACAGGTGTTCGCTCGTGTCGAGCGGAGTCAAGAGCCGCCAGGCGCCGATGACCTGCCCCTTCTCCATGTTCGAGACATTCGCATACCTGGGGGGTCAGCGGAAGCATAGGAAGCAGGTGACGAAAACTTGACGCTTGCAGGGGGCCAACGCAGATTCGCAGGTGGGGCGCTCGGCCTCGGCTCCGACCCACCACCCCTGGGGTCGAGGCCGGGCGCTACCGCTTGTCGGGCAAGACGGCGGGATCGACGTAAGCCGTGATGCAGCCGTCGATCGGGCTCTGCAACCACCACTCGCCCGGACGGTCACCTCGCCGCACAAATGCGCTGTCCACCGGCACCTTGCCGCCCCCGCCGGGGATGTCGATGACATAGGTCGGGCATGCCAAACCCGTGACGCTTCCACGCAGCGCAGCGGCGATCGCCAGCCCCTCATCGAGCGAGACGCGGAAGTGTTGCGTGCCCACGGTCAGGTCGGGGTGGTGCAGGTAATACGGGCGCACCTGCCAGTCGAGCAGGCCGGTGAACAGCGCGGCGAGCACCGTCCGATCGGCGTTGACGCCCCGCAGCAGCACCGTCTGATTGAGCACCGTCACCCCGGCCTCGACCAGCAGGCCGATCGCGTGGCCGGCTTCCGGCGTCAGCTCGCGCGGGTGGTTGAAGTGCGTGACCAGATAGAGCGGCCGGGCGCTCGCCAGCACTGCGGCCAGCGCCGCGTCGACGCGCATCGGCAGGGTGACCGGGAAGCGCGAGTGAATGCGCAGCCGGCGGATCGAAGGCACGTCACGCAGGGCGCCGAGCAACGCGGCGAGGCGCTCATTGCTCAGCATCAGGGGGTCGCCGCCGCTGAGGATCACCTCTTCGATCGCCGGCGTGGCCCGCAAATAGGCCAGCGCCGCGCCGAGCTGCGCGCCGAGTCGCACCGGCTCGTCGTTGAGCGCGACCTTGCGAAAGCAGTAGCGGCAGAACATCGGGCAGCGCAGCGTCGGGAACAGCAGCGCGCGGTCGGGATAGCGATGCACCACGATGCCGGCGCGGCGATGTGGATCGTCGCCGATCGGATCGGCGCGCTCGTCGGGCCGCGCGTGCAGCTCGGCGACGTCGGGCAGCGCCTGCTTGCGAATCGGGCAATCGGGATCAGCGGGGTCGATCAGCGACAGGTAATAATCGCTGACCAGCATCTCGTAGCGGTCGGTGACCGCCTGCAGCGCCGGCGCCTGCTCCGCCGTCACCAGCCCGCGCGCCACGAGCGCCTCGATGGTGCGCGCCCCGTGCAGCAGATGGCGACGCCAATGCGGTGCGGCGTCGACCAGCGTCAGCGCGGCGGCGTTCATTGGGGCGAGGCGTTTGGATGATGCGGGCAACGCCAGGGATCGTCGGGCGTCTCACGCCGCGTCGCGTTGCCACAGGCCGGGCAGGGCGGTCCCTCGTCGGGCGCCGCCCGGTGCTTGTGACCCGGCCAGGTCATGCCCATGAACTCAAGAAACTGCCACCAGAGGCCCGGACCATCTCGCTGCGCCATGTCGGGGTTCAGGGCTCCTTGCCCTCGGCAGTGGCGGCCTCGGCGGCGGCTTCGGCCTCTTCCTTGGCGAGCTTCTCTTCGAGCTTGGTCGCCTTCTCGACGAGCTTGTCGGCGTCCTTCTCCAGCTTGTCGATGCCCTTGATGAACTTCTGGCGCAGCTTGATGACCTGCGCGCCGAGCTTCGCCTGGGCCTTGCCGTCATCGCGTTCGACCGCGGCCCGGTAGCCTTCGAGCGCCTTGCGGTGCTCTTCGATGAAGCTCTCCAGGTTCTTGAGGGTGCCGGTATTGAGCTTGTTGAGCCCTTCGTCCAGGTCGGGGAAGCGGGCGATCTTCGATTGGATGGTGTTGATCTTCTCTTGCAGCCCGTTGCGGCGGGCTTCGACCTCGGCGGCGAGCTTCTCGTCCGGATCGGCGAGCACCGGCTTTTCGGTGGGGGCTTTTTCGAGCAGGCCGTCGTTGTCGGGTTCGAGGCCGGCCGCCTCTTCGTCGAGGTCGGCGCCCTCTTGCGCGAAGGCGGGGGGGATGAGCAGGAGCGAGGTCAGCGCAGCGGCGAGCAGGGCGCGCAGGGTGAGGTCGATCATCGGGCTTCCTCCGGGTCGATGGCCAGCATGATGGCCGGCGGGCCGCTCGGACGCAACCGCTGGCGGTTCATTCGCCCGGCGGCACGGCCAGTTCGCTGGGCCCGGCGGCTTCGTTGAGCGGCTTGGGCCCCGTCGGCGCCTTTTGCGGCTCGGCCGGCGGGGGCAGCACGTCGCTCGGCGCGCCGATCACATGGGCCGAGCTGGCCGGATCGACACGCCATTCGCCCTCGGAGTTCCCGTTGAAGGTATTGCCCTCGAAGCGGCCGCCCGCGCCCTCGGCGACCTCGATGCCGACGCCGCGGTTGCCTTCGAGCATGTTGCCCTTGACCAGCGACTGGGTGCCCTCGCGCAGCTCGATGCCCGACCGCTGGTTGTTGCGAATGCGGTTGCGCTCGAAGACGCCCCGCGAGCCGTTGCGGGCGTAGATGCCGCGCCCGCTGTTCTTCTCGATGGTGTTGTCGATCACCTGCGGATCGGCCTTTTCGTTCAGCTCGAAGCCCGAGAAGGCATTGCCCGAGATGGTATTGCCCTCGAAGCGACCGCGCCCCTCGTCATGCACGAAGACGCCGCTCTGCTTGCCATCGATGAAGCGGTTGCGGCGCACGATCGGCTCGGCGTTGGTCTTGATCTCAAGGCCGGCGAAGGCGTTGCCGCGCACCTCGTTGTCTTCGATGAGCGGCTTGCTGCGGTCATGGGTGTACAGGCCGCTGCCCAGGCCATCGCGCACGACGTTGCGGCGCAGCGTGGGCTGGGCCGCCTCCTTCACCTCGATGCCGGCGAGCTTGTTGTCGTAGATCTCGTTGCCTTCGATGGTGCCGCGGGCGCCTTCGTTGATGAAGATGCCCGACTGTTTGCCCGAGTAGACGCGGTTGTCGCGCACCACCGGGTTGGCGGCCTTGATCTCAATGCCGGCGAGGCTGTTGCCGTAGACCTTGTTCTTCTCGACCGTTCCGCGGGCGTCGGTGTGGATGAAGATGCCGCTCTGCACCCCATCGTGCACCTCATTGTCGCGCACCACCGGATCGGCGCTGGTCTTGAACTCGATGCCAGCGAGCTGGTTGCGGAAGATGTCACTGCCTTCGATGAGCCCGCGCGCCTTCTCGTGCAAGAAGATGCCGCTGGCGGCGCCATCGTGCACGCGGCAGCGCTGCACGGTCACCTCGGCGTCTTTCACCTCGACGCCCGACTTGGTATTGCCCACGATGTCGCAGTCGATGACCTGCGCGGTGGCGTTGTCGTAGGCGTAGACGCCGCTCTGGGCGCCGTCGTGCACGCGGCTGCGCTGCACCACCAGCTCGGCGCGGCCGTGCACGGCCACGATGGCCAGCGAGGCGCTGGTCAGGTCGCAGCGGTCGATGACCAGCCGACCGCGGCTGACGTCGATGCCGTAGCGGGCCGGGTCGCCGCCGGTCTGGCGCAGCGTCAGGTTGCTGAGCACGCCGCGCACCGCCTGGAAGGCGATGACATTGGCCTGGCCGGCTTCGATGATGACCTGCCCCGCTTCGCCTTCGCCGATGAGCGCGACCGGCCGCTCGATGGTCAGCGACTCGGTATAGGTGCCCGGCGCGATGAGGATGCGGTCGCCCGAGCGCGCGGCTTTGAGGGCGTCGCCGATGCGCTCGCCAGCGGCGACCTTGACCGTGCGGCCGGTGAAGCCGCTCAGATCCAGCTCCAGCGCCTCGCCCGCGGCGGGCGCCATGGCGGCGTCGGCGGGCATCACCGGATCGGCGGTCGGGGTGGGCGCCGCGGCGTCGACCGGGGTGACCGGCCGCTCGGCGTCGATGTCGACGCGCGCCACCGGGATCGGCGACTCGCTCGGCTCGCTCGGCGTCTCCTTGGGCGCGGGCGTCTCGACGGGCGGCTTCTCGGGATTGCAGCCCACGACCAGGGCGAGCAGAGCGAGCGGGCAGAGGGCGCGCATGGGCAGCTCCTGAAGTGGCGGCGAACTTCGACAGCATCGCTGATCTGGCCGGGCGGGGGAAGTCGACGACGCTTCTCGCCGCGCGACGCGGTCTGTTATGTGTGCCGCATGGCCGAAACCGCATTCATCACCGGCGCCGCGTCGGGCATTGGCGCGGCGCTCGCCGCGGCGCTTGTCGCCCGGGGCGCGCACGTCTGGCTGACCGATCGCGACGCCGAGCGCCTGGGCCCAACGGTCGAGGCCCTGCGCGCCGTCGGCGGTACCGTCTTCGGGCGGTCGCTCGACGTCACCGACGCCGACGCCTTCGCCGCGGTGGTCGACGAGGCCTGGACGCGCAGCGGTGGGCTCGATCTGGTCTTCAACAACGCGGGCGTGGGCCTCGCTGGCGAGGTGCGCGACCTGAAGGCGGCCGATTGGCGGCCGCTCTTCGAGGTCAACGTGCTCGGCGTCGCCAACGGCATCACCGCGGCCTATCCGCGCATGGTGGCCGCCGGGCGGGGGCATCTGGTCAACATCGCCAGCGGGGCGGCCCTGGCCCCGCGGCCGGGCATGGCGCCCTATGCGGCCAGCAAGGCCGCCGTGCTCTCGCTCAGCCTGTCGCTGCGCGCCGAGGCGGCCTTGCACGGCGTGCGGGTCAGCGCGGTGTGCCCCGGCTATATCGCCACCGGCATCATGGACCGCACGCGGTTTGTCGGCCTCGACCGCGCGGGCCTCGCCGCGGCGATTCCGGTGGCGCCGCTGACGCCTGAGCAATGCGCCCGCATCACGCTGCGCGGCGTCGCGCGCAATCGGGCCGTCATCCCGGTCAGCCGCCTCGTGGCGCTCGAATGGCGCCTCGCCCGCTTTGCGCCCTGGCTCGTCGAGCGCGTCGCCGGCTGGCGGGCGCGGCAGTTTGCGGCCCACCGGAGCGAACCTTGCGCTCCATTGAAGGATGACGTTGACTGAAGGCGTGCGCCCTCTGCTGCTTGCCATTGTCGTCCTTGTGGCCAGCGCCCTCCCGGCGCGCGCCGACGAGCCTTTTGCCCGCATCACGCTCGGCACCGCCGGTCCCGATCAGCCGCTGCCGGTCGACGCGCCGTTCTTCCTGACCGGGCAGGCGGCGGCCAACGCGGTCGAAGTGCAGCCGGTGCTGGTCCGCTACAACTACTCCGTCTTTGGCGGCTGGCCGGCGCTCGATTGGTTCGGCGGGCCCGAGGACTGCCATCAGGTGGCCGAGGCGCTGCCCGCAAATCAGCTCAAGAGCCCGGCCAAAACGCCGCGCGGGCGGGTCGCGATCGACGCCGTCTGGGGCCGGCCCGCGGGCAGGACGCGCGCCGATTACGACGCGCTCGTCCGGCGGCACGAGGCGTTTGTGCCCTCGCCGTGGACGCGCGCGGCGGGCGACGCGGGCCAGACGTTCGAGGTCATGGTCAACGCGGGCGACTTCTTCCGACCCGGCGCTTCGTATTGCCTGATGATCTATGAGCGGCGGGTCGACATCGCCGAAGACACGACGCGGGTGCAGGCGGCGTTGATCGACGCGGCGCGCAATTGCGGCGGCGACGTGGGCACCTGCGCGCTGCAGGTGCGCGCGGCGGTGCAGCGCACGCTGAGCGTCGTCGACGCGGCGCAGGCGGCGGCGGTCTCGAAGGTCGTCGACGACTCGCTGATCTCGGCGACGCTGTCGATGCTGCGCGCTGGCGATTCGCTCGCCGGGCGGTTGATGGCGCTCAAGGCGGCGGTGGCGCATTGGCAGCCGCGGCCCTATCACCTGGTCGCCAACGACCCGTTCGGCGCGCTGGCCGCCGCCGCGCTCGACGCGCAGGGCGAGCTGCGGGCCATCGTCGGCGCCGACGGGCAGCTCACGTTCCGCACGGTTGACGGTGCGCTGGCGGTCAACGCGATCGGCCTGCGCGAAGACGACGACGCCATCGTGGTGGCCAACGACGCCTCGCCGACCGGGGCCGACGACTTTCGCAAGCTCACGGTGCGCGCTTCGAGCCTGAAGCTGCCCGACAGCACGGTCACGCTGCGCGATCTGGCGCTGTTCGGCCGCGGCAAGGTGGCCATCGGCGATCAGGTCATGGGCGTCGAGCGGCTGGCGGTTGATGGCCTGGGCGGGCGCGTGCAGCTCGGCGACGCCGGCCCGCCCGCCGATGCCGACGGTCGGGTGGCGGCGATGCGCGACCTGTTCATGGGGCTCTCGCGGCTGGTCGATCGGGCCCAGGCGGCCCGGAACCAGCCGCCGGGCAGCCGCGCCGACTGGATGGACGCCCGGCTGGCCGCCTGGCTGACCGTCGCGCTGCCCGATCGGGTCCCGCTCGACGCGGTGACCGAGACGCTGCGCGACTACGCCGACGGCGCCGCGGCGTGGCGGGCTCAGGCCGACGCGCTGGCGGTCACGCTGCGCACCGAGCGCGTCACCGCGCGGCCGGTCATCGCCCAGAG
>JAGQJJ010000776.1 GCA_020430675.1 Myxococcales bacterium | reverse complement strand
CGGAGCGCTCGTCGACCGCGGCGCCCATGGCCTCGTCGTGGCCCATGCCTTCGAAGACGTGCCGCGCTGGGCGGTCGGCGCGCGGGAGTCGACCAGCGCGCTCGCCTACAGCCCCGATGGCACCATGCTCGCCGCGGTGCGCAAGCCCAATGGCTACACGCTCGACGAACCCATCGGCACAATGGTCGAGGTGCGCGCGGCGACCGATGGCGCGCTGCTGCACCGGCTGCCCGGCGAAGTCATGACCTGGCGCCCCGACGGCGACCTGCTGGTCGGCGCCGAAGATGGCACCCTGACGCGGCTCGATCCCATCAGCGGCGCGCAGACCCACCACGAGGTCTTCCCGCCCGCCGAGATGCGCAGTGGCGCGCCGCGCAATATGAGCCACCTGCGAGTCCTGCCCGATGGTCGCCTGCTCGTCGCCCGCGCCGGCCTCGATGCCATCGACGTGCTCGACGGCGAGACGTTTGCCATTCTCGCCTCGCGCGGCCTCTTCGGCCTGGGCGATGTCAGCGTCTCACCCGATGGCACCAGGCTGCTGGTCGGCCTCGACGAAGAGCTGCACACCCTGGCCATCGACCGGCTCGAAGACGGGCCGCTGGTGCCGCTGGCCACCACATGGGCGCCGCGCCTCTCCATCGCCGATGATGGCACCGTCGCCACCATCAGCACCGGCGGCGTCGCCACCGTGCTTCCCGCCGATGGCGCCGATGCCATCTTCGCCCTGCCCATCGGCAACTCGGGCGGCGCGCCCTTTGCGGTGATCTCGCCCGATGGCACGCGGCTGGTCTTCGCCGCCCCCGGCTCGGGCCTGCACCGCGTCGAGCTGGCCACCGGCATCCCCGAAGGCCCGCTGCGGGGCTCGCCGCGCCGCACCGGTGCGCTGGCCATCTCGCCCGATGGCACCTTGGTCGCGGCCGCGATCGACGCCTCGCGCATCGGTCTATGGGATCTGCGCGTGCACGAAGCACCCACCCTGTTGCCGCGCGAACCCATCAACGAAAACAGCGCCATCTTCGACCATGTGCGCGCCATCGCCTTCAGCCCCGACGGCCGCTGGCTGGCCGCCGCCGGCGGTGGCTTCTATGCCTCGCGCGTCTGGGCCCTCGATGGTCTGGCCGAGACGCAATTGCAACCCAAGGCGGGCCTGCTCTCTTTCGACCCCGACTCGACCACGTTGCTCGCGATGCCTTATCCCAACAACACCACCACGCTGGTGCAATACAGCGTGCCCGACTTTGCGCGCCGCGATCGCGCCCTTGAACGCGCGCCCGTCGCGCTGGCCTGGACGGCAGCCGGCCGTTGGACCGCCGACGGCCGCGCCACGACGCTCGCCGACCCGGACACCGGTGAGGTCATCCAGACGTTGCCCGCCGCCCGCGCCCTGGCCGGCACGCCCAACGGCGCGACGCTGGCGTTGATCTCGCCGACCGGCACCCTCGATCTCTGGTGCGCCAACTGATCCCCCAGACCGGGAAGAGCGTCCTCACCGGAACCTGAGTCGGCCCCCCCGTCACCCGGCGACCGCACGGTTCAGCCTTTGCTCGGCGGTGGCATTGCCTGGCCGCGACGGCATGCCCGATGCACGCCGAACCGGGGGATGCGGCCGCTGCGATGGCCCCATCCAGCACGGTCCCCCGACCGGGCCACACTGCGCGACCCGGGCGAAGGGCCATGGCACGGGAGAGCCGAGATGCCATACGTGTACACCGATCTCAGCAAGGCCGTCCGCATGGCGTTCTTGCAGTATTTTCGGGGTGCGACCGGCGACGACGCGCGGATTCGCCTCAACCACAACAACCATGAGTTCTGGCTGCACCCGGTCAACGTCTCGGCCGACGCCTCGGGCGTGCGCATCCTCTCGGGCCAGATCTCGCATATGCTGGGCAATGCGCTCGATGACCAGGTCTACTTCACGATGAGCCATCATGGCGGCGAGTGGGAGACGACGCATCTCGAGACGCAGGCGGGTGGATTCTCGGCGCTGATGAAGTTCATCAAGCCGCTCGCCGAAGCGGGCGCGGCGATCGCTTCGGCGGTCACGCTCAACCCGGCGTTTGTCGAGGCCGGCAAGGCGATGGGGCCCATCGAAGAGTTCTTCCAGGCCGTCGACGACTATATCAGCGGCGGCTGGAAGGCTTCGGTCGCGGCCATTCTTGGCCAGATCATGGCCCAGGGCACGCCGACCCTGCGCTTCTACTGGTGGGCGGGCGGCAAGCTGACCCATGTGCCCCATGGCTTCGTGCAGGTGCAGGTGCAGGAGCCGGCCGAGCCGAGGCATGTGGTCTTCTGGAAGCCGCTCGACGTCTGGAAGCGCACCTTCCTGCTGATCGACAACGAACCCGGGGTCGAGTGGCGCTGGTCGTACGCGGGCGTGCCCGCCGGCTTCACCGGCATCTTGTTCCTCGAGCCGACCGACCCGCATACCTGGGCCGACAACTACCTCTGCTACAAGGGCGCCCTGGGCTGGGAGGTGCGCTTCTCGGCCGAAGGACCGATCTCGGGCTATGCCAGCGAAGAGATCCTGGTGATGGACCCGGACTGGAAGAACAACTTCCTGCTCTGGAAGAAGCTGGCGTAGACGCCGGGCCGCCCGAGCGGCGCAAAGTCCCTGGGTGATTCAGGCCCCGGGCGCGGTACAGTGTCGCCGTGTTCTGGCGAATCACCCTCTGCCTGGCCCTGCTCGCCGCGGCCTGTGACGACGCCTCCGACGGGGGCACCGCCGACGTGCGCGACGCGGTCTCTCCAGCGACCGACGCGGCCGCGCTCGACATGGGCCCCGCAGCCGATGGCGGCCCGCCGCCCGACGCCGACGCGATGGCCGACGCCGCGCCGCCCGCTGT
>JAGQJJ010000775.1 GCA_020430675.1 Myxococcales bacterium | reverse complement strand
GCGTCTTGCCGTGCCCGGCCGGCCCCTCGATGATCACCACGCGCGTCGACCCCTGCGCCGCCGCCCGCAGCGCGCGCCACAGATGATCGCGCTCTGCCTCGCGCCCGACCGTCGGCGGATTGCGCAGCGGCGCCAGATTGAGGCCCGCGTCGAGCAGCGGCGGGGGCGGCGCCTCGCGCTGGCGACGCCACGACGACGGCAGCGGCGGGCGGCCATCGGGCCCTGGCCCCGCGGCCCAGCTCGTCTCGGTCACCGGCAGAAAAACCGGCGGCAGCACCAGCGTCTTCTGCGGCCGCGCCAGCAGCGCATCCAGCGTGCCGTCGGTGTCGGGCAGCGTGGCGCCCGGGTCGAGTTCGTCTTCGAGCGTGCCGCCCGCCGACTCGCTCAGCTCATCGCTCTGGCTCGCACCGGCCAGCGACACGAAGGTCTCGATCGACAGATCGCCCGACTCGTCGATCATGTCGGTCGCCGTCGCCCGCATCGCCAGCAGCGGCGAGCTCATCACGTCAAAAACATCGGCGGTCTCGGCCAGCGCATCGGTGCGTTGGGGCACGGGCTCCATGATCACCAGCGGATGCGGCCCGGTCAGCGGCGCGTCCTCGGGGATGGCCAGCAGCGCCACCGCCGCATCGGCGGCAAACTGAAAGCGCGCCCCGGTTTCGCGGGTCATCAGCTTGTGCAGCCAGCCCTCGAACCGCAGCGGCACCGGCAGGCGGGCGCGCAGCTTTGGCACCGGTTCGCGCAGATGCGCCACCAGCAGGCCGACCGTGCTGCCCGCGTGATTCTCCCCGTGCGGCGGGAACCCGCAGGCCAGCTCAAACGCCAGGCAGCCCAGCGCGTACAGATCCGTCCACGGCCCAAACGCGCGCCAGTCATTGCGAATCTGCTCGGGCGCCATATAGCCGGGCGTGCCGAAGCTGCCCGACTCCAGCGCGCCGCCCGACAGCGCCGGGTTATAGGCCAGGCCGAAGTCGGTGAGCACCGGCCCGCGGTCGCCGAGCAGCACGTTGTCGGGCTTCAGGTCGCGGTGCACCATGCCGTGGGCATGCGCATGGGCCAGCGCGTCGAGCAGGGCCAGCAGCGTCGCGCGCAGCGTCGGCCAGTCAAGCCCGGGCCGCCCGCGCAGCGAGCCGCCGTCCAGCCACTCCATCACCAGATAAGGCGCGCCCTCCGGCAGCCGACCGTTCGACGCCTCGGACAATCGGGCGTCGATCTCGCCGTGCTCGTACAGACGCACGATGGCCGGATGATCCAAGCGCGCCATCGCCTCGACCTCGCGCACGAACTGGGCGCGATAGGCCTCTTCACGCCCGAGCGGCGCCGTGACCACCTTCACCGCCACCGGCACCTGCTGCGCGCGGTGACGGCCTCGCCACACCTCGCCCATGCCGCCACGAGCGACCGGGGTGACCAATTCGAAAGGGCCAAGACCGAGGGACAAAGCAACTCCGAGCGGCGCAAACGCATCGATCCCACCTGTCAATGCGTGCAGAGTCAACAAGCGACGCGCCAACGCCGTGGAATGCGGGTCGCCGGGGGGACGATCGATGAAGCTCTGGGCCATCAGCGACCTGCACCTGGGCTACGCGGCCAACCGCGACGCCCTGGCGGCCCTGCAAGCGCGGCCCGAGGATTGGGTCATCTGCGCTGGCGACGTCGGCGAGACGGTCGAGCAGCTTCGCCTCGCCCTGTCGGCGCTGGCCGCCCGATTTGCGCAGGTCATCTGGGTGCCGGGCAACCACGAGCTGTGGACGCACGCGGCCGACGAGCTGAAGCTGACCGGCGAAGCGCGCTATCGGGCGTTGATCGACATCGCGCGGCAGTACGGCGCCATCACGCCCGAAGACCCCTACCCCAAGTTCGGCGATCACACCCTGGTGCCGCTCTTCATCGCCTACGACTTCAGCTTCGCGCCGCCCGAGGTCAGCGACGTGCAGGCCTGGGCCGCCGAAGACGGCATCCACGTCGCCGACGACCGCTTCTGGCGCACCGACCCGTACCCGAACCTCGCCGCCTGGTGCGCCGAGCGCCTTGCCTACAGCCGGCGGCGGCTCGCCGAGGTCGAAGGCCCCACGGTGCTCATCAACCACTACCCGCTGCGCCGCGACCTGATCCGCCTCGACCGAATCCCGCGCTTCGTGCCGTGGTGCGGCACGCGGGCCACCAAAGACTGGCACCAGCGCTACCGCGCCACCGTCTGCGTGCACGGCCACCTGCACATGCGCGCCACCGACTGGCGCGACGGCGTGCGCTTCGAAGAGGTCGCCGTCGGCTACCCCCGCCACTGGCGCGCCGAAAAAGGCTGGGACGCCTACCTGCGCGAAATCCTGCCCGCCGCCGACGCCAAAGCCCCACCCGGCGGCCACGCCGGCCCACAATGGCACTGGTAACCCAAAGACAGGGTTGACCATCCTGCGCACGCTGCTTTATCTTCCGCGGCCGTGCCGGAGTGGCGAAACAGGTAGACGCGCCAGACTCAAAATCTGGTGACCGCAAGGTCGTGCCGGTTCGATCCCGGCCTCCGGTACCCCGCGCCATTGCTCGCTTTCAGCCGATCGGGCGTCTCTGCGAAGAGACCCCGAAAACGGCCAAAATCGGCGAGTGTGACACATAGCGTGACAAACTGCGGTGCACACTCGCCCGCAGACCCCGTCGCTACTGCCATTTCGACGCCCCCTCTGTGTCTGCTCGACCGGCGCCCGGGCCCATGTTCGGCCGTCCCATCGTCGAGCTGCAGCCCGGAACGGGACGTCGGTGCGCCGTCGGTCCACCCGTCGGTCCACCCGTCGGTGCGCCGTCGGTCCACCCGTCGGTGCGCCGTCGGTCCACCCGTCGGTGCGCCGTCGGTCCACCCG
>JAGQJJ010000774.1 GCA_020430675.1 Myxococcales bacterium | reverse complement strand
CAAGAGCCCGAGGCAACCAGCGGCAAGGAGCCCCGGCCGCGACCTGCGCTGCGAAACTTTGTCGCGCAGCACGCCCCCGGCCGACCCACTCTGCGTCGGACTGCCCGTTGATCGGCCCCGGCACCGGCCCGAAGCGCGAGGCAATGCCCGGCGAGGTGGCCCGGGTGGGGCCGATCAACCCCACTCGTGGTCGCCGAGCCGCGCCCGGACCACCCGGCGCGGCGTAGGCGGCACGACTGGCCGCGATGCGAGCATGTCGCGCGGCAAAGGTCGCAGCGTAGTCGGGCTCGGGCGCGCGTTGCGCGGTGAACGAGTCGGCGCTGACGTGGGCCGGGGCGCTCTGCACAGCGCAAGCGCGGGCGACGATGGGCTCGGGCGCGAGTTGCCGGGCGAAGGCGTGGCTGCCGCAAGGCTCGAGAGTGAGCTGCATGGCGACGGCGTGCGCGGCGATGGGCTCAGGCGCGAGTTGCCGGGTGAAGGCGTAGGCGCCGACGCGCGCCGGGGCGCTCTGCACGGCACGGACGCGGGCGGCGAAGGGCTCGGGCGCGAGTTGCAGGGCGAAGGCGTGGGCGCCGACAGGCTCGAGCGCGAGTTGCGCAGCGAAACCGTGGGCGCCGATGCGCGCCGGGGCGCTCCGCAGGGCGCAGGCGCCAGCGGCGACGGACTCGGACGCGCGTGGCACCGCGCCCGCATCAGCGACAACGGGGTCGGGGGCGAGCTGCACGGCGAAGGCGCCAGCGCCGACGGGTCGGGGAGCGGGTGGCGCCACCAAGGCGCGAGCGCCAACGGGGCCGGGGGCGAGTTGCACGACAAAGCCGCCAGCGCTGGCAACATGGGGAGCGTGTGGCACGGCAGAGTTGCCAGCGCTGGCGGGCAAGGGGGCAAGTCGGTCAGCTCGGGCTTCAGCGGCGACGGGGCCCGACACCGCCCGTAGCGTACGGCCATCGGCGTTGACCTGCGCTGTCACGCATCGGCGAGCGGCAGTCGCGCCAGGCATCACGGTCGGGGCCGATGAGCGGACCATCAACACCTCTCCATCGGGCTGGTCACCCGGCCCGCCATGGGGCCGATGGCTTCAATCAAGCGACTCCGGCGGCCCTCGTCAAAGGCATCGGATGCCATGCTGCGATGGGTCAAAAGGCACACTTCCAGCGTTCCGATCGGGTCGAGCGTCGGTCTGACGAAGGTCTTTGGCTGGGGCGGGATCAGCCCGGCGGCCCCCGGGCAAAAGGCGGTGATCTTGCGCGTCGATTATTTTTCCGCGCGCCGGTTGACGGACTCGCGGCGCGATGACCGCGAGCCCATCCGGCGGCCGGACGGGGCAGATTCTCGGGAAGGATGAGCCGCGACATCGTCGGCTCCGCGCCATGGACTCATGGTGTCCATCAGCAAGTCGGCGCCGAGTGTTGCGCAGATTACGTCAGACTACGTACGCCCGCGCCTCTTGGGCCCGCGGTCGCGGCCGCGTTTGGTGATCTGAGCGCTGGCGCCGACCAGACAGCCAAACGCATTGCCGTCGCAGGGTGCCGCTGCTGCAACCGCAGGCGGCCCCAGGTCGGACTCGACGGGAGCCGCGGCCACGCGGCACGCATTCGCAGCCGGTGCACTCTCGCTGTCGTTCAGGGCCGATGCGCCTTCGCAGAGCGGCAGGAGCGGGGGGCCCGCTGCTCATCAGTCGGGGGTCTGGAAGCACAGACCCAAGGTGCGGCCGCGGACCGGGACGCAGGTCTGGCCGCCCGGGCAGGCAATGCTGCCCTCGATGCAGTGTTGAGCGCATATCGTCGGCGCACCCCGTTCGGGCCGAGAGGCGCAGGCGTGTCGTGGCGGGCAGGTGTGCACACCGGGTTCGCACGCCTCTCCTGCCGCGCGCTCCTCCAGAATCGGCTCACAGCGGCCAACGGGGTACTCGGTGCCGTCGCGGTAGCCCGCGTTCGAGAAGTTGCGTTGGCACCGCTCGCCTTCGGGGCAGGTGGGCTCCGCGGCGAGCACGTCGCAGTCGCCCCCGCAGCCACCGAGGCCCTCGACGTTGAAGATCTCGACGCAGACCGCCGGGGCGGCGCATTCCGAGGCGTCCTCCGTGCTGCAGAGCGCGCTGCACCGGCCCTCCACGCAGGTGAAGGCCGGGCTGCAGTCGCCCCAGTAGCCGGAACCCGCCCGGCAGGCGTCGCCTGGCATCCCGTCGCCAGCCGGCCGGCACTCGGCGACCACAACATCGCCAACGAGCTGGGTGATCGCGCAGCGTTCCCCTTCCGTCGCGCAGGGCGCACCCGGCTCGCAGCTCGGCAGGCAGGCGCCCTGATGGCAGGTGGAGCCGGCCGCGCAGGCATCGCTTCCGCAGGGCGCACGGCAGATGCCTTCGATACACAGGAGACCCGTCTGACAGGCGCTCCGAAGGCAGGACTCGCCGAGCTCGGCGCCGGGTGGGTCGTCCCGGTCGTCGTCGGTCAGGACGTAGAAGCCGAACGGGTCCATGCCGGCGCAGATGACAAAGCGCTCATAGCAGAGCGCGCAGCCGCAGGCCTCCTCGTCGGGTGCCTCGGCGTGGAAACACTCGCCTGGACACTCCTCCAACGCCCCGATGCCGAATCCACCGGTGCACATGATGAACTCTGCGGCGCAAAGCGCGCAGCTCTCGGGCTGGAGGCCAGCGTCATCGCCGCAGGCTGCGAGGCACGCGATGGTGTCCGGGCAGGTCTCCTCCTCGCAGCGACAAGACGCGTCCCAGAAGGCCAACGTGCCCATAACGTGCGAAGGGTCGACGGTGAACGCCCCTTCCTCCACGCAAGCGCCGTGGCGGCTCGACGTCGGGGCCTCTACCCGGGCGACGCCCTCGTGCATGGCGCTGCGCCAGAAGCCTTCGATCTGC
>JAGQJJ010000773.1 GCA_020430675.1 Myxococcales bacterium | reverse complement strand
CCCCGCCGCGCCGCCGGCGAACGACACCACAAACAGCGGCACGTTGAGCTCGGCGAGCCGCGAGGCGTATACGGTGCTCGGCTCATACGGGTACCCCTCGTTGGCACAATCGCCGACGCAGTTTGCGCCCTGGTAGTAATCGGTCGAGCCGCCATCCGAGAAGAACACCGCCGAGCGCTTGCGGCAGGCGTATGAGGGATCGCTCAGCGGCGGGTCGGCGCCGCGGGACAGGTCATAATACGTGACCAGGTCGTTCAGCATAGGCGCCGTGGGCGAGTAGCCGACCGGCACCAACGCCCGCAGCTGGCGCATCACATAGTCGTTGTGACGGCGAATCTGGTCGTCATCCTCGCCGACCACCAATTGCGGATGGTCGACGTTGTCGTTGCGCAAACCCCGGCCGCCGGGCACGAGCGCGCCGCGCTCGGGGGCGTCGCCAGCGGGCATGGGGCGAACGCCCAGGTTGGGCGCCCGCAGCGCCAGGGCGCGCGCCGCGTCGTTGGCGATGGCCAGCGGCACGTCGAACGCGGTGTGCTCGTCGCCAAACGAGTTGGCCACGGTGGCATCGCCGTCGCTGGCCATCAGGCCGAACTTCACCCGCGTTTCGTTGGCTTGGATGAGCCCGTCGCGGCGGATCGCGCCGTCGAGATCGCTCAGATCGGGGCCGGCGTTGAGCGTGTCATCACCACACGGCGCAAAAGCCACGCAACGCGAGACCGGTCCGACGCGCTGCACCCGCGAGCAGCACATCGAGCGGTAGTTTGCCGCCACCCCGTCGTCGTCGAGCGCGTTGGGGTCGGCAAAGAGCGCGTTGAGGTTCAGCGCCTCTTCGATGCAGCGGTAGGGTTCGGCCGAGCTGCCCGCGAGCCCCTCTTTGAGCAGGTTCATGCGGCTGCGGTTGCTCGGGTTGTTCTGCGGCTGAAGGATGCCCTCGGCGGCTGCGCGCAAGAGGCAGACCGGCAGGCCCAGCAGGCCGCCGTTGGGATCGGCGATGTGTTGCATCGAGCCCGACGTGTCGATCACCAGCATGACCTCGGGCTTGACGGCCTCTTGCGCGTTTGCGGCGCCCGGGCCAAGGGCCCAGAGCAGCGCGGCGCTGGCGGCGATGCGCCTGTTCATCATCCACCCCCTCATGGCTGGTACAGATCCTGGCAGCGCGTGCCGGCGTCGTGCAGCAGCACGGGCAACGCGGCTTTGATGGTGTGCTCGGCGAAGCGCGGATCGTCGCGCCCGGCCTCGAAGTCGTCCTCGCCGACCGGCGAGCGCGACACGTAGCCCCGCGCGGTGAAGTGCATCATGCAGTTCGTGCCCTGTCCGGTCGCCTGCTGGTTGCCGGCAGCGGCGGCCCAGGGCCGCAGCCCCTCGATGCGCACCTCATAGCTGGCGACCAGACCCGACCCCTCGCCGAACTGCCCGAGCGGCTCGGGCCCGGTCGAAAGCAGCTCGCCGCCGCCGAACTGCGGCCCGAGGATGGCCGGCGCCGCCGGATCGCCGTTGGGCCCGATGCGCTGCACGCGGCTCTGCCCGCGGTCGTTGATGGTCATCACCGTCGGCCCGATCTGCTGCTGCTCCCACCACAACGTCATGAGCGGCAGGGTGCTGCGGTGATTGGCCATCATGCTGGCCACGCGGTACATGCCGGCCTCGGCCACGTAGCGGGCCTGCTTGGTCAGGCGCAGGTTGCCCGAGCCCGAGATGTTCTGGGTGGTGGTGCGCATCGCCAGCAGGCCCAGGCCGAGCATCGCGAAGAGCACCAGGATGGCCAGAATCAGCGCGCTGCCGCGCTCTGCGGATCGTCGGCGCATCATCACATCCCCCGGACCAGATTGATGGTCTCGACCTCGGCGCGCAGGGTGGCCACGCGGGCAAAACCGCTGCCCACGGCGTCATCCACCTCAAACCAGGTGCGATCGGCGGCCACCCGGTCGGGCGGGGCGTCGCGTTGGCCGAGCGCCACCGTGAACTCGGGATCTTCGCGCGGCGTGCGCACGGCCATCAACACCGTCAACATGCGCACATCCTGCGGCCGCGCGTTGATGGCGTCGCTCTCGCTGGGCACGTCGAGGTTGCCCACATCGTCGGTGGGATCCACGTCTTCGGGCAGCGTCGGCGCCGGCGCGAAGGGGTTGCGCACCGCGTAGGTGGCCCAGAATTGCAGGTCGATCACGTACTCCGCGAGCGTCAGGCTCAGATCGTCGACCACCGTCTGCCCATCGCGGGCGTCGATCACCTGCCGCACCAGCTCGGTGCGCAGCGGGTCGTCGTCGTTCTCGCGCACCCGGTACTCGATGAGCTGCACCGGCGCGACCATGCAGTCGCCGCCGCAGCTTGAGAACGCGGCCATGCCTGGGCACAGCACGTCGTTCAGCTCGATCGTCGAGCCGCCGGCGTCGAACGAAGAGTCCGAGATGGGCACCAGATCGACAAAGCCCGGTGACTTGGTGACAAAGAGGTAATGCCCCGGGCGGAAGGCCGCCTCGAAGCGAGCGCGCGAGCGGGCCAGGTCGCGGGCCTCTTGGGTGGGCTGGCGGTCCGACTCGGCGAGGCGCAGACGGTCGCCGCTGCCGCGGGCCACGCTCATCGTCACCGGCGTCGCGTCGACCAGCAGCCGCAGGCGATCGGGCTGCAGGCCGTTGCCGAGCGCGGTCAGCACGCGCGGCGTATTGGCGTCCTCCTCGAACAGCTCGACGCCGCGCAGATCCTGTCGCAACTGGCAGAACTTCGGGTCGCGCTCGGTATTGAGCGCCGAGAAGCCGTTGGTCACCGCCAGCCGCCCGGCGTTGCGCAGGTCGTTCTTCAGATACTCCAGAGCAAAACGCATGCTCTCCTGCATCTGCACGACCTGCTCCTGGCGGTAGTACTGCGTCGTATTGCT
>JAGQJJ010000772.1 GCA_020430675.1 Myxococcales bacterium | reverse complement strand
CTTCGGGTCGACGGCACGCAGCTCGGCGGTCTCATCGGTGATGCGGTCGCGGCCGATGGCAAACGGCGCCGGGCCGAGCGGGCCGTCGAGCGGGTTGAAGCGGTTGTTGGTGTTGTACTGCACGATCAGGCGGCCACCCGCGGCGACATAGGCCATGAGCGGCGCGTGCAGGGCGACGAGGCGCGGGTGGGTGTTATAGGCGCGGATGCCCATCAAGAGGGCGTCGAAGCGCGACAGATCACCGGCGGCGATGGCCTCTTCGCCGATCTCTTCCACCTGATAGCCCACCTGGCGCAGCGCCTCGGCGACGTGGTCGCCCGAGCCGGGCACGTAGGCGATATGGCTGGGGCCGCGGGCCAGTTCAAGGGGCACCAGATCGAGCTTCGCAGGGCGCAGCACGGTCTGGCGCGGCAGGTGCGCGTGGTCGAGCACCGCGCGCTGCCACGCGGGCTGGCCGTCGATGGTGAACGCGATGGTCCCCGGCTTTGCGCCCGGTTCGGCGCTGACAATGACCTCGGCAGCCTGCTCGGCGCCGGCTTCGGTGAGCGCGAAGTTGATCTGCGCCGGTTCCACGCGATAGCCCGGCGGCGCGGCGAAGCGCAGGGTTCCAGACCCGGCCTGGGCGACGCTGGCCTGCAACGCGACCCGCACATGGGCGGGTTCGCCCTTCGGCAGCATCACCGCCGCCCGATCGAAGGTGGCGGTCACCGCCGGCAACACCTCGACGGGATGGCGCCGTTCGCCGGCGACCGCGTCGGTCCAGGCGTACTCGACCGGCCGCGTCAACGTCACCGGCTGACCGGCGATGCGCAGATCGAAGCGCGCGTTGAGCGCCGGCGCCGCCGCGGCGGCCACCGAGCGGTCGGCGATGTCGTACAACGCGGGCAGCGGCGGCGCGCGCAGCCAATGCGGCTGGCTCAACGGCGCGTCGGCCGGCACCGCAACCGCCAGCTTGCCGCTGACCTGCGTCGGCTCGGCCAGCTTGCCCGCCATGCCGGGCACCGGCTGACCGTTGATCGTGACGCCGACCAACTCCACCGCCGCGGGCAGGCGCGTCTGCGCCACCACCTCGACGCCGATCGTGCGCCCCGGCGCCACCGCTGGCGCCTCGGCCCGCGCGGTCAGCCACAGCCCCACGCAATCGGCCATCACCTGATCGAGCGCCGCGGTCTTCAGCGCGCGCCAGCCCTCATCGGGCACCTTGGCCATCAGCGCGTGGGCCTCGGCGAGCCGCGGCAGCGCTTTCTGCGGCGCGTGCGGGTCAAACGCCACCACCGCGGCGGCCAGCGCCGCGTCGAGCTTCTCGGTGCCAGCGAAGCGCTCCCAGCCGAGCTTCAAACCCGAGAGCGGGTCGAGGTTGTCGCCAAAGTCGTGCCCGGCGAGCGGCGTGAAGTACTCGACCGCCGCCCCGGCGTCAGGCGCGGCGCCAAAACCCTGGCTCTTGTGCATGCTGCGCGAGGCGGCGGCCACCTCGCCATACGACCGCCCGATGCGCGGGTCATAGGTGCCCACGTCGAGCCGCAGCCACTTCGAGGTGTCGGTCTGCGGCGTGATGCGCCAATGCGATTGGTTGTACAGCAGCCGATCGGCCTGCCACGCCGGCAACACGCCGAAGAAGCGTCCGGACTCGGCGGCCTCGGTGAAGGCCTCGGCGGCCAGCAGGGCCGAGGCCGTGTGGTGGCCGTGGTTCGGCGGCTGGTCATCGAAGCGGGTGATGATCACGTCGGGCCGAAACTCGCGGATGGCGCGCACCACATCGGAGAGCACCGCCTCACGGTTCCAGATGCGCAGCGCTTCATCGGCCGACTTCGAGTAGCCGAAGTCGCGGGCCCGGGAGAAAAACTGCTCGGCGCCGTCGATCTGGCGCGCCGCCAGCAGCTCTCCGGTGCGCACCACGCCGAGCAGCTCGGCCTGCTCGTCGCCGATCAGGTTCTGCCCACCCCCGCCGCGCGTCAGCGACAGGTAACCGACCCGCAGGCCACGCTGGCCCACGAGCCACGCGATCAGGCGCGTGTTCTCGTCGTCGGGATGCGCGGCGACATAGAGCACGCTGCCCACGCTGCGCAGGTTCTCGATGGCCCGCAGCAACTCGCCCGAAGACGGCTGCGTCGACTGCGCAGAAGCCCCGCCCGCCACGAGCAGGCTCGCGAGCGCCAGCGGGAACATTCGGTTTTTCGCCCCGTGTTCGAAGCCGAGCGTCATTGGTCTCCATCTCATGCGTGCGCCGCGACGCCATTGGATGCTCGAAGACGGCGGGAGGTTGTCCGCAAATGAACCCGGCCTCGTTCACGCCGGCCTGGCTGGTCGACGATCCGGCTGCCGTCGCGCTCCTGCCGCGGGCGTACGCGGCGCCCGATCAGCGTGCCCTGGCGGTGCGCCGGGCCGCGGCGCGGCGGATCGAGCCGGCGGTCCTGGCGGCACTGGGCAAACGCGCGGCGAGCCCGGCGGCCAAGGCCCACCTCGAAGCGCTGGCAGCCATCGGCGCGGCCTGCGTGGTCACCGGCCAGCAGGCGGGCCTCTTCGGCGGGCCGCTGTACTGCATCTACAAGACCGCCGCCGCCATCATCAACGCCCGCGCCCTGACCGCCGAGACCGGCGTGCCCTGCGTGCCGGTCTTCTGGGTGCAAAGCGAGGACCATTATTTCCCCGAGGTCGCCGCGGCCCACGCGCTCGACGCGCGGGGCCAGTTGGTTCGGGTCGCGTGGGCCGAAGACACCGAAGACCGGCGCCGTTCGATCGGGCATCGGCGATATGGCGCCGGCGTCGATGTCGCGCTCGCCGGCCTGCTCAACGCGCTGGGCCACGGATCGGCCGTCGACGCGGTCGCGGCGCGGCTGCGGGCCCATTACCGCGCGGGCGTCGGGCCGGCGACGGCGTTT
>JAGQJJ010000771.1 GCA_020430675.1 Myxococcales bacterium | reverse complement strand
TCTCATCGGTCTCGTGCAGCGCCCGCAGCGCCGCGCGCACCGCGTCCATATCGGCGGGCCGCTCCGCCGGCGGCTTGGCCATCATCTGCGCGATCAGCGCGGCAAACGCCGGCGAGACCGCGGGCATGACCGAATCGACCCGCGGCGGGTTGAAGCTGAGCTGCTTTTGCAGCACGTCGAGCAGCCCGCGCCCGAGGAAGGGATTGTCGCCCGTCAGCATCGTGTAGGCGATGACGCCCAGCGCATAGATGTCGGTCCGCCCATTGACGGCGTCGTGATCGCCGCGCACCTGCTCGGGCGCCATGTACACCGGCGTGCCGATCTGCACGCCGGTCTCGGTCTTCTGCAGCGCCTCGGCGTCGTGCGCGATGCCAAAATCGAGCACCCGCAGCACGTCTTCGCCATGCCGATCGGTCTCAAGGATCAGGTTGTCGGGCTTCAAATCGCGGTGCACCACGCCGCGGTCATGGGCCTCGGCCAGCGCGTCGCAGACCTGCGTCATCAGCCGCACGACGCGCGCCGGCGACAGGCAGCCGAGGCGCTCGATCACGTCCGACAGCGGCTCGCCCTTGATCAGCTCCATGCAGATGAAGAGGTGCCCGTCTTCATCGGCGCCGGTGTCGTAGACCTGCACCACATGCGGGTTGCGCAGATTGGCGACGATGCGCGCCTCGCGATGAAAGCGATCGACCGCCGACCGGTTCATCTGCGCCAGCCGCGCGTGCATCAGCTTGACCGCCTCGAAGCGATCGAGCGGTGGGTAGTAGGCCTTGAAGACCATGCCCATAGCGCCACCGCCGACAAACTCGCGAATCTCGCGCCCGCCGAGCACCCGGCCCACCATCGGATCGGCCACCAACGTTGTGTCGTCGGCCGAACAGCGGTCATGCCCCGGACGATAGCGGCGCTGGCAATGCGGACAGATGAGCGACATGCCGAAGGACTCGCACGGCCCGCCTTGCGCGTCAATGCTGCACCGCCGGGTGCCCATCGCGGGGCACGTCCGGCGTGCGCCGACTCGCTCGCGCAATTTTCCGGGATGGGTGTATGATAGGTTCTCGCGTGGCCCGGCAGGGCACGAGGAGGACCGATGAGCGGCCCCGGTCGGCGGGACGAAGACGACGACGACGACGATTTCACCGACGAAGACGCGGTCGGTGAAGCCAGCCTCTCCGGCGAGTTTTTTGTCGGGTTTGCGACGCCGTTCTTGTCCGGCGAAGCGACGATCAACCGCCAAAGCCTTGAAGCCGCCGCCCGCAGCATGCCCGGCTTTGCGCCGCGAGGCATCGCCCGCCCCTGGACGCGCGCCGCCAGCCGCCCCGACAGCGAATGGCGCAATGAAGGCTGGCGCCTCGTCACCCTCTCGCGCGGCCAGGTGCTCTGGCGCGAAGGCACCGCGGCCGACGAACTGGCCTGGGTGCGCCGCGGCAAGCTCGCGGTCGTGATCGGCGGCCGCACCGTCACCAGCATTCGCGAGCGGCGCCTCGTCGGCGAAGCCTCGGTTTTTGTCGAAGGCGCCAAACGCATCGGCAGCATCGTCGCCGCCCGCACCACCGAGCTGATGGTGCTGACGCGCAGACAGCTGCTCGAGCTGCGCGACGCCGGCTCCGAGACCTACGACGCCCTGCTCGAAGCCGCGCTCCTGACCATGGCCGAGCGCATCGAGAAGACCGACACCCAGCTCGTCGAGCGCGCGCGCGGCCAGATCCCTGCCCCGCGGCGCGGCATCGGCACGGCGCTCTCGAAGCTGTGGCGCCGCATCGCCAACCGCGGCCGCGACTTCACGCCGCCCAACGCGGTACCCAGCCTGCGCGAGATGCCCGGCCTGCGCCACGCCTCGATCGAGATCCTCACCCGGCTCTCCGAGGTGGCGGTGCCCCGCTTCGTCGACAACGAGCACGCGCTGTTCTTCGAAGGCGACCCGGGCAACTCCCTCTTCCTGGTCGCCGACGGCGGACTGGCCCTGCTGCGCGAAGCCGGCGGCGGCAGCGCATTTGAGCTGGCGGTCATGGGCCGCGGCTCGGTCATCGGCGCCGACGCCTTGGTGCGCGGTGGCTTCCGCACCGCCTCGGCCGTCGCGCGCGCCGACACCTGGGTCTTCGAGATCGGCGGCGAAGAGGTGCAACACCTCGCCGACGCGCCCCGCCGCGCGCTCTACGACTCGCTGCTGCGCGCCCTGCGCAGCCAGCTCGACGCCGCCGACAACCTGTTGACCCGCAAGCTCGACGACGACGAGTTCGACGACCTCGAAGACTTCGACGACGACGAAGAGCAGGCCCTCGAACCGGTGCTCGAAGCGCTGGGCAAGCTGCAGGGCAGCAGCGGCGACAAGTAGTTCGGCGAATTCGACGCCGTCCGCTGCCATTTGCTGGTCGTCCGGGGTCAAACGCGGCAAATTTGGCCCATCCCTCTTCATCTTGAGGTTGTCCCATGTTGCGTCGACTCCCGCTCTTGCTGCTGCTGCTTGCCCTGCCCGCTCTGGCCGGCCCGCCCAAGCGCCCGAAGAAGGCCCCAAAGCGCCCGGTCAAGGCCGATGCCTCGCTCAACGCCACGCAGCGCAAGGACTTCCGCGCCGCGATCGCCGAGGGGCGCACCCGCCAGAAGGCGGAAGACTACCCGGCCGCGCTGGCGGCCTTCGCGCGCGCGTTGCGCATCTTGCCCGACGACCCGCGCGCCCTGCAGGAGCACGGCTGGGCGGCCTTCAAGGCGGGCAACCTTGACCTCGCCGAGCGCAGCACCCGCGCCGCCATCGCGCGCACCGTCGACGCCAAGCTGCTCGGGGCCGCCTGGTACAATATGGGCCGCATCCTCGAAGCCCAGGCCATCTCGGCGTACAAGCGCTCGCTGGCCGTGCGCGCCAATACCACGGTGCGCGAGCGCC
>JAGQJJ010000770.1 GCA_020430675.1 Myxococcales bacterium | reverse complement strand
TGCAGGCCTCGTCGCCGGCCGGCTCGGGGCCCAGGCAGGCCATGTGTCCGGCGGCGCAGCGCAACGTGCCGCGCCCGCAGACGCCGGGCAGGTCGATCTCGCACGCTTCGCCGGCGCCGGGGGTCTGCTCGTCGGTCTCGCCGTCGCAGTCATCGTCGATCAAGTTGCACAGCTCGGCGATGGGATCCGCACACAGCTCGCAGGCGTCGCCGCGCGGATCGGCGGGGTTGCGGTCGGCTTGGGTCGGGTTGACCACCGTGGGGCAGTTGTCGCAGGCGTCCCCCACCCCGTCGTTGTCGCGGTCGGCCTGATCGGGGTTGGCGACGGTCGGGCAGTTGTCGTCCACGACACAGACCTGATCATCGTCTTCGTCGCTGCACGCCAGCGAATAGCCCCAGCGCAGGCCGTAGCAGATGGCCGGCGTCATGGCATCGGGCTCGACCGGGCCCAGGTCGAAGCGCAGGGCCAGCGTGACGTCATAGCCGACGTCGGTGACCAGGTCGCCGTTGCGGTCGACGTTATTGCCGTCTTCGTCGGTCAGCCCGTTGCGCAAATCAGCGCAGCGGCCCTGGCGCGGGTGCTCGATGCGGAAGCGGCTCTCGTTGAACTCGCCGACTTCCCAGCCGCCGAGCGAGGCGTCGAGCGGGTCGCTGCCGACCAGGGCGATCTGCGTGGTCGGCGCCCGCGGGTTGTCGCCCGCGTCGAAAGCATGCACCGCGCGCGGGGCGGCCAGCGTGGTGCCGGCGTAGTCGTTCTGAAACTCGCCGACAAAATAGAGATCGCTGTCGAGGTACGGATACAGGCTGAGCGCGTCGATGCGCGCGCCGGTACGGTTGGTGAACGTCCAGCACAGCTCAAGGCGGTTGCACTCAAAGGTCGCGCTCAGGTCGACCTCGACGCCATCGGCGGTGTAATTGCTGATCAGTCGGTTGCCCGCGCCGTCGGCCATGACCGGCACCGGGCCGATCTGGTCTTCGAGCCGCCCGCGTTCGAGCCAGTTGCCGCCCGCCTCGCCGCCCTGCACATGGCACAGGAACGCCATGCTCTGGAACACCGTGTTCTGCGCCCCCTGGTCGGGCATGTCGCCAGCGGGGTCGAACAGCGCGTCCACATGCGACGCCGTGCCCTCGCCAAAGGCGCCGTATGGGTCGACGCCGATGGTCAACACGCCGGTGCGGGCCCGGTTGCAGCCGGGGCCGGTCTGAAAACGGTGAAAATCATCGACGGGCTCGGCCCAGGCCCAGGCCGGCAGCAGCAGGGCCAGCAGTCCGCTGGTCAGACGCACGGTCGCGGTCATCGATCCCCCCATTCCTCTCACCGATGACGATGACGGGCGGGGGGCAGTCGGGTCAATTCGGTTGGCCTGCTGACGTTTCACGGCCGGTCCACGCGCCGCACACAGTAGGATGCGCCGCATGATTCGGCTGACCCCTGACGAAGCGCGGGCGTATCTGCTGGGCCAGACCGGGCTCTGCGCGGTCGTGCACCCCGATGGCCCGCCCGGCGCGCGCGCCTTGCTCGCCGCCCGCCGCTGCATTCAGCTCGACCCCATCGATCGCATCGGCACCAACGCCGATCTGGTGGCCTTTGCCCGGGTCGATGGCCTGGGCCGCGGCGACGTTCACCACGGCGTCGACGGGCACGCCTTCGAGCATTTTGCCAAGGAGCGCTGCCTGCTGCCGGCCAGCGCGTTCCCCGCCTATCGGGCGCGCGCGGTGCAGACGCCCTGGTGGCGCCTGACCGAACGGCTCAAGCGGCTGGATGAGGGCGTGGTCGAGGCGGTGCTGGCCGAAGTGACCGCGCGTGGCCCATTGACCGCCAGCGAGATGGGCGATCACGGCCGCGTCGAAGCGCTCGACTGGAGCGGCTGGAAGGGCACCGCCAAGGCAGCCACCATGGCGCTCGAGGTGCTGTGGACGCGCTGCCAGGTTGTGGTGCGCGGCCGCAACAAAGGGGCGCGCGTCTATGACCTGCCCGAGCGGGCCATCCCGCACGTCGCCGAGGCCGAGGGCCCGTCCGAGTTCTTGCGCTGGGCGCTGCGCGAGCGCATCGAAGCGGCCGGCCTGCTGCCCGAGATCAGCGGGCCGTGGTGGTCGATGCTGTCGGACGCCCGCAAAGATGGCACCGTCGACGCCTTGCTGAAGGCGGGTGAGGCGGTGCGGGTGCAGGTCGACGGCAACCGGCGCACCTATCTGGCGCCGGCAGGTTTTTGCGACCGGCAATGGCCCGAGATGGACGACCGCGTGCGCATCCTGGGCCCGCTCGACCCGCTCATCTGGTACCGCCCACTCATCGAACATGTCTTTGGTTTCGAGTACTTGTGGGAGGTCTACAAGCCCGCCGACCAGCGCCGCTGGGGCTATTATGTCTGCCCGCTGCTGCATCGCGGGCGCTTTGTGGGGCGCTTTGAGGGCCGCTTTGTCGACGGCGAGGTGGTGGTCGAGAACCTGTGGCGCGAGGACGGCGTGCCCTTCCCCGAGGCCGAGTTTCGCGCGGCACTCGAACGCCACGCCGCGTGCCTCAGCCGGTGATGCGGGCCAGGTCGGCGTGGAAGCCCGGGTAGCTGACCGCCTCGCAGCCTCGGCCATCGACCGCGATGCCGGGGAAGCGCGCCGCCAGCGCGGCGAAGGCCATATGCACGCGGTGGTCGTCGTGGCTGTGCACCGAACCGGGGCGAGGTCTGCCGCCGTTCACGATGAGGCCGTCGGGGCGCTCGGTGGCTTCGATGCCCAGCGCGGCGAGGCCGGCGGCCATGGCGGCGATGCGATCGCATTCTTTGTGCCGCAGGCCCGGCGCGTCGGTGAAAACCGTCAGGCCCGGCGCGACCGCGGCGAGCGCCACCAGCGGCGGGAAGAGATCGGGCGTGGCGGCCAGCGAGATCTCGC
>JAGQJJ010000769.1 GCA_020430675.1 Myxococcales bacterium | reverse complement strand
CGCAATTCATCAGCGAGCTGGTCGCCCGCGTGCTGGGCCTCGACGCGGCCGCGGGCATCGACCCCGACCGGCCGCTGGCCGAGCTGGGCGTCGACTCGCTGATCAGCATCGACCTGCGCAACGCCATCGGGCGCAGTCTGGGCCGCACGCTCGCCGCCACCGCGCTGTTCGAGTACCCGACCATCGCCGCGCTGGCCGGCTGGCTGGCCGATGCGACCGCGGTCGCGGCGCCACCGACGCGCGCCGAGGCGCCACGAGAAGCCGCGCCGCGCCCCGCGCCCGTCGAAGCCGCCCCCGAAGAAGACCTGTCGAAGCTCGACGACGCCGCCCTGGCCGCGTTGCTGCGCGCCGAGCTGGACGACGAGGGCGCGCAGTGAGCCGCTCGGAGTACGCCCCGCTGCTCGAACAGGCGCTGCGCCGCATCCGCGCCGCCAAGGCCGAGGTCGCCGAGAGCCGCCGCCCGCCGTCGAGCCGCTGCCCCATCGCGGTGCTGGGCATGGCCTGCCGGCTGCCGGGCGCCGATGACCCGGACGCGCTGTGGCAGCTTCTGGTCGATGGCACCGACGCGGTGGCGCCGCTGCCCGCCGATCACTGGACGCCCGAAGAGTGGGCGGCGCTGTCGGGCTCGATCGACCTGCCCACCGATCGGTGCGGCACGATTCGCGACGTCGCCGGCTTCGACCCGCGCTTCTTTGGCATCGCGCCCCGCGAGGCCGAGGCCATCGACCCGCTGCAGCGCGTGGTGCTCGAGACCGCGTGGCACGCCCTCGAAGACGCCGGCGTGCCGCCCAGTGGGCTGAGCGGCCGCCGGGTGGGCGTGTTCCTGGGCATCGGGCCCAGCGAATACCGCGAGATCTGCGTGCGGCGCGGCGTCGACGGCAGCGTGTTCGGCGCGACGGGCAGCGCGCTCAGCGTCATCGCCGGGCGGGTCGCCTACGCGCTCGGCCTTCAGGGTCCGGCGCTGGTGCTCGACACCGCCTGCTCGTCTTCGCTGGTGGCGCTGCAACTGGCGGTGCGCGCCCTGCAGGCCGGCGACTGCGAGGTGGCGCTGACCGGCGGCATCAACCTGTTGCTCGACCCGAAGACCACGCTGGGCATGGCCCGGCTGAAGATGCTCAGCCCGGTCGGTCAATGCCGGTCCTTCGACGCCGACGGCGCGGGCTTTGTGCGCGGCGAAGGCTGCGGCGTGGTGGTGCTGCGCCGCCTGGCCGACGCCGAGCGCGACGGCCAGCGTTGTCGAGCGGTGATCCGCGGGGCGGCGGTCAATCAGGACGGCCGCAGCGCGGGCCTCACCGCGCCCAACAAACACGCCCAGGTCGCGGTCATCCGCGCCGCGCTGGCCGATGGCGGGCTCGACCCGCTGGCGGTCACCTACGTCGAGAGCCACGGCACGGGCACCGCGCTGGGCGATCCCATCGAGATGGGCGCGATCGAAGAGGCGCTCTGCGCCGGCCGCCCGGCCAACACACCGATCGTCATCGGCGCGCTCAAGAGCAATCTCGGCCACCTCGAAGCGGCCTCGGGCATCGCCGGGCTGATCAAGGCGGTGCTGGCCATCGAGCACGGGGCGGTGCCGCAGAACCTGCACTTCGACACGCCCAACCCGCATATCCCCTGGGCGCGCCTGCCGCTGCACATGCCGCGGCAGATGACGCCGTGGTCGCCGGGGCTGGTGGGCATCAGCTCGTTCGGCTTCAGCGGCACCAACGCGCACGTCGTGATCGGCCCACCGCCCGCGGCAGACCGGCCGGTCGCGACCGCGCCCGCCCGCCAGGTTGAGGTGCTGCCGTTTTCGGCCCGCAGCCCGCGCTCGCTGCGCACGCTGGCCGCGCGCCATGCCGAGCGTCTGGCCGACGCGCCTGAGACCTGGCCCGCGATCGCCGCTTCGGCGGCGTTGCATCGCGAGGCGATGGCCCACCGCGCCACCGTGCAGGCGGCTTCGGCCGCACAGGCCATCGAACGCCTGCGCGCGCTGGCCGATGCGCAAGAAGTGGCCGGCGCCGAGCAGGCCATCGTGCCCGCCGGGCGGGCGCCGCGCATCGGCTTCCTGTTCACCGGACAGGGCGCGCAGCACGCGGGCATGGGGCGGCGCCTCTACGCCGAAGAGCCGGTCTTCGCCCGCGCCATCGACCGCTGCGCCGCCCACCTCGACGGCCGCCTGCCGCTGCCGCTGACCCGCGTGCTCTTCGATGACGACAGCCCCATCGACAACACCGCGTATACCCAGCCGGCGATGTTTGCGCTGCAGGTGGCCCTCGCTGCGCTTTGGCAAAGCCTGGGCGTGACGCCCGAGGTGGTGCTTGGCCACAGCGTTGGCGCCTACGCGGCGGCGGTGGTCGCTGGCATGCTGCCGCTCGAAGACGCCCTCGACCTGATCGCCGAGCGCGGCCGCCTGATGGGCGCGCTGCCCGCGGGCGGGGCGATGGCCGCGGTGCAGGCCGACGAGCGGCAGGTGCTTGCCATGGGTCGCGACGCGGCCTGGTGCATCGCCGCGGCCAACAGCCCGCGCGAGACGATCATCGCCGGGCCCGCCGAGGCGATCGACCGCGCGGTCGCCGACTTCGCCGCGCAGGGCGTGCGCGCCCGGCGGCTCACGGTGAGCCACGCCTTCCACAGCGCGCTGATGGCCCCGGTGGTCGCGCCCTTCTCGGCCCACGCCGCCCGCTTCAAGGCCGCCGCCCCGCAGATCGACTTCATCGATGACCGCACCGGCGCCCTCCGCCGCGACGCGCCGACCGCTGACGATTGGAGCCGCCACCTGCGCGAGCCGGTGCGCTTCCGCGACGCGCTGCGCACCCTGGCCGGATTGAAATGCGACCTGCTCGTCGAGTTGGGGCCGCGCCCCGTGCTGCTCGGCCTGGCGCGAAGCACGCTGGGCGACGCCTGCCC
>JAGQJJ010000768.1 GCA_020430675.1 Myxococcales bacterium | reverse complement strand
TCGATGTCATCACTCCGGCCGAGCGCGCGCTGCTCGTCGAGTGGAACGACACCGCCCGGCCCATCCGGGACGATGTCTGCATTCACGCGCTGTTCGCCGAACAGGTCGCGCGCACCCCCAATGCCATCGCAGTGGCCTTCGAGGACGACGAAGTCACCTACAGCGCGCTGTTCGAGCGGGCGAACGCCCTGGCAAGGCATCTGCGCGATCTGGGCGTCGGACCCGAGGTCCGGGTCGGCCTGTGCCTGGAACGGTCGGTGGACGCGATCGTGGCCATGCTCGGCGTGCTCATGGCCGGCGGCGCCTACCTGCCCCTCGAACCCGGCTGGCCGTCGGCGCGCAAGGCGTTGATGCTTCACGACGCCGAGGCACGGGTCGTCATCGTCAGACACCTTGGCGAAGCCGACTCTTCGGGGTGGGGGGCCGCCACGCCGCTGGCGCTCGCCGCGCTTCCGGTGCATCGCGATCGACGCCCGGCAGGCGGTCTGCGCGTCCCGGCGACGGCGCTGGCCTATGTCATCTACACCTCGGGCTCCGCCGGGCGCCCGAAGGGGGTCGCCGCCACGCACGGCTCGGTCATCGGTCTGATTCGGCCCCCGACCTATGTCGACCCAAGACCGGGTGATCGGATCCTGCACGCCGCGACGTTGGCCTTCGACGCCGCGACCTTCGAGGTCTGGCATGCCTTGCTGACCGGCGCCACCGTGGTCGTGCTGCCGCCCGGCCCGTTGTCAACGACTGCGCTCGCGCGGACGCTGGTTGAAGCCGATGTCACCTGCGCGTTTTTCACCACCCGTCTGTTCAACCTGCTCGTCGAAGAACACCTCGATGCCCTCCGGCACGTCGCCACCGTGCTCACCGGGGGTGAGCGGGTCTCGCCGTCCCATATGGCGCGGGCGCTCGCCACGATCGACGGCGCGCTGCTGCACGTCTACGGGCCCACCGAGACCACCACCTTCTCGTGCGCGCGTACGGTCACGCCCGATGATCCCCAGGGCATGACCGTGCCCATCGGCCGCGCGTTGCCCGACGAGCGGGTGTGGCTGCTCGACGACGGGCTGCGGCTCTGCCCCGTGGGCGCGCCCGGCGCGCTCCATGTCGCGGGCATCGGCCTGGCGCGGGGATACCTCGGCCGGCCCGGCTTGACCGCCGAGCGCTTCGTGCCCGACCCGTTCGGGCCGCCGGGCAGCCGGATGTATCGCACCGGCGACCGGGCGCGCTGGCGGGCGGATGGCAACCTGGAGTTCCTGGGACGTTTGGACTTCCAGGTCAAGATCCGCGGCTTCCGCATCGAGCTCGGCGAGATTGAGGCGGCGCTTGGCAGGCACTCAGCGGTGCGGCAGTGCGTGGTGATGGCGCGCACCGACGACGGGGGCGAAGCGCGGCTGGTGGCATACATCGCGGGCGATGCCACCCCGGTCGCCGCACTGCGCGCCAACCTCGCCGAGTCATTGCCCGGTTACATGATCCCATCGGCGTTCATGTGGCTCGATGCCATGCCGCTGACGCCGAATGGCAAGGTCGATCGCAAGGCATTGCCCGCCCCCGAGCTGGACCGCGAGGCGCTGTCGGCGGGCTTCGTGGCGCCGCGCACGCCGACCGAGGCGGCGCTGGCGGCCATCTGGAGCGAGGTGCTGGGGCTCGACGTCGTCGGCGCGAACGATGACTTCTTCGAGCTGGGCGGCCACTCCTTGCGCGCGACGCAGGTGGCGAGCCGCATCGCCGCGAAGCTGGGGGCCGAGGTGCCGCTGCGGGCGCTGTTCGAAGCGACGACGGTCGCGGCGCAGGCGCGGCTGGTCGAGGCGGCGGCGGGGGTTGAGCTGCCGCCCATCGAGCCGGTCGACCGCAGAGAGAGGCTGCCACTGTCGTTTGCGCAGGAGCGATTGTGGTTCCTCGACCGGCTGACGCCCAACACCGCCGAGTACAACATCCCGCTGGCGGTCTGGCTTCGCGGTCCGCTCAACGTCGATGCCCTGTCCCATGCGCTGAACTGGCTGCTCAGCCGACACGAGGCGCTGCGCACGACTTTGCCATCAGATGAGACCGGCCCCTGGCAGCGCATCGCCGCAGTTGAAGCCATCACCCTGCTTCCAGAGCCGGTCGAAGGCATCGAGGCCCTGCGGGTGCTGGTACAGGCCGAGGCGCTGCGGCCGTTCGATCTGGTCGATGGCCCGGTGACGCGGAGCCATCTCTGGCGGCTGGATGATGACACTCATGTCTTGTTGCTCAACGTTCACCATGTCGCCTTCGACGGCTGGTCGGTGGGCGTGGTGCTTCGCGAGTTGTCCCATGCCTATGTTGCGTTTGCCGCGGGCGCAGCGCCATCGCTGCCCGAGCGAGCGCTGGACTACGCCGACTTCGCCGCCTGGCAGCGGCGATGGCTGAGCGGCGAGGCGCTGGAGAGCCGGCTGGCGTATTGGAAGCAGGCGCTGGCGGACGCGCCGGTGCTCGACCTGCCGACGGACCACCCGCGACCGGCGATGCGCTCCAACCGGGGGGCGAGCGTGCCCTTTGCGCTCGATGCCGCCCTGACCGATGGCATCGAGGCGCTCTGCCTTGCCCATGGCATCACCCCGTTCATGGCGTTGCTCACCGCCTTCTCGGTGGTGCTGTCGCGTCACAGCGGGCAGGATGACATCGTCATCGGCTCACCGATCGCCAACCGCAACCGGGCCGAGTTGGAGGGTCTGGTCGGCTTTTTTGTCAACACCCTCGCGTTGCGGGTCGATCTGAGCGGCGAGCCGACGGTGGCCGGGTTGCTGGCGCGGGTGCGCAAGACGACGCTCGATGCCTACGCCCACCAGGACGCGCTGTTCTATATGATGATACGGGCGCTGGGTAGATCTACCGTTATTCGCTGCACGCCGCTCTTCCAGGTCATGCTGGTGCTC
>JAGQJJ010000767.1:253-2893 GCA_020430675.1 Myxococcales bacterium | reverse complement strand
GGCAACGCGCGCCTCGCCGGCGTCAGCGTGCGGCGCGGGCGCTGGCATCTCGGCGGCGCGACAGTCGAGCTGAGCCGCCCCACCGAGGGTCGCCCCCTCGTGCATCTGGCCGGCGGTGAGGTGCGCCTCGAAGCACCCGCGCGGCGCGATCCCGCCGCCGCGGCGCTCGGAGACGGCGCGGTCGACGCCAGCGCCCTGCTGCGCGCCCGGGATCTGCTCGATCGCCTCGACCTCGAAGCCGACGCGTTGACCGTCGAGCTGCCCGGCTGGCCGCGAATGACCGGCGTGCGCGGCGGTTTCAGCGACGGCGTCTTGGACGGCCAGGGCATCGTTGCCGGCGGCACCGTGCAGGTGCGCGCGGCGTTTTCGCCCGGCCACCTCGCGCCCGACATGATCGACGTGCAGGCCGAGGCCGTGCGCCTCGCACCCCTCTTCGCCCGCCGCCTGCCGCCGCGTCCGCCGCGCCGCCAACGCCTGCCCTGGCGCCTCGATGGCCTGCTCGACGCCCGCCTCACCGCCGCCGCGCTCGGCGACGCCCCGCTCGGCGAGGGCCCGGCGCTGCTCGATGGTCAGATGCGCTGGCGCGACGGCCGCGCCGAGATCGACGGCCTCGCCGAAGGACCGGTCGACGGCATCGCGCTCACCGCCGCCGGCCAGGCCGAGTGGGCGCCGCCCGGCCGCTTCACGTTTGCCGGCGAGGCCGTCTCGGGCCCCATCACCCTGCGCGCCAGCGGCGAGGTGCAGGATCCGCTCGACGACCCGCGCGTCCGCCTCGAAGCCCGCGGCGACGAGGTCGATTGCCAGGCCGCCTGGCTCGGCCTGCCCGGCGCGCTTCGGGGCCCCTACGCCCGCGCCGAGCTCGAAGGCCACCTCGCGCCCCGCCTGCGCCTCGACTGGCCCCTCTATCGCCCCGCCGAGCTGACCCTCGACCTGCGCGACCTGATCACCGCCTGCCAGTTCACCGCGCTCAACGCCGCAAAGACCGACTGGCCGACCGCGCGCTTCGAGTCCGACGAACCGCCTCCGCTCGACGACGTCGACTGGCTCGACGCCCGCTTCATCCTGCCCGTCACCGAAGGCGTCAGCGAAGACGCCACCATCGAGGTCGGCCCGGGCACCCCCGACTTCGTGCCGCTCTCGCACCTGCCCCGCTACGTCGGCGCGGCCATGTACCTCAGCGAAGAGATGGGCTTTCACCGCAACAACGCGCTCGACAAGGGCCTGATGATCCGCGCGCTGCGCATCAACCTGGAGCACGGCCGCTTCGTCTACGGCGGCTCGACGGTGACCCAGCAGCTCGTCAAGAACCTCTTCCTCACGCGCACCAAGACCCTCGCCCGCAAGGTGCAGGAGTTTGCCGTCGCCAACCGCATCACCCAGCGCATCTCGCGCGAGCGGGTGCTTGAGCTGTACGTCAACTGCATCGAGTTCGGCCCCGACGTCTACGGCATCGGCCGCGCCGCCCGCTATTACTTCGGCAAGGACGCGCGCCGCCTCACCCCGCGCGAAGCGGTCTTCCTGGCCATGCTCAAGCCCGCCCCACGACGCGGCGCTTTCATGAAGCGGCGCGGGCGCACCCCCTCGATGCCCTATTGGGCCCAGCGCGCCGAAGAGATCTTCCGCCGCCTGGTCGACGCCGGCTACCTCTCGCCCGCCGAGGCCGAAGCGGCGCGTCCCTACGCCCTGGAGTGGCGCGCGGGCCGCTATGTCGACCCCGATGACACGCCCCCGCCCGGTGACGCGCCGGCCCCGTGATCGACGTGATCCGAAGTGCGCTTTTCCGTAAGGTGCGCCCACGCTGGTCCTGGCGCGCGCCAGGTGCCAGCCTGACCTCAAAGGCCCTGTCGTTTCCGGCCGAGGAGACTCGATGATCGCCCGCCGCCCGTGCCCGGTGCTGCTGCTCGTCGCCGCGCTCGCGCTCGTCGCGTGTGACGACGAGGGGCACGGCAACGTGAAGACCGGGTTCGGCGACGACATGGGCCAGGTCGGCGAGGACGCCAGGCCCGATGAGCCGATCGACCGGTCGGACGCCGATCCCGACGGCACCGGCCTCGGCGGCGACGAGGGCCCGCGCGAGACCGATGACCAGGGCGTGCCCCCCGATGTGCGCGACATGGCGCCCGATATGCTCGACGCCGAGCCGCCCGAGGACGACGCCGACACCGAGCCGCCCGACCGCGGCGATATGGACGCCAGCGGCCCCGATGGCTGCGAACCCGGCGCCGTCATGCGCTGTGGCGAAGGCGAGTGTCCGGGCGGGGTGAAGCACTGCACCGCCGACGGCCGCTTCGGCGAGTGCGAGCCGCCGCCCGAGCTGTGCGGCGACAACGCCGACAACGACTGCGACGGCCGCGTTGACGAGACGCTCGTGGGCAACGCCGTGCCCTGCCACGTGGGCGTGGGCGGCTGCGCCCGCGACGGCGTGCTCTACTGCGCCGGCGGCTTCGTCGAGTGCAGCGCCCAGCCGGGCGACGCCTCGGAAGAGGTGTGCAATGGCATCGACGATGACTGCGACGAAGCCACCGACGAAGGCGTCGGCGGCAACGTGCCCTGCGCCTTTGGCGACGGGATCTGCCGGGCGCGGGGGCTGACCATCTGCGACGCGGGCGGCAACGTGTATTGCCCCGCCGAGGCCGGCGA
>JAGQJJ010000767.1:0-231 GCA_020430675.1 Myxococcales bacterium | reverse complement strand
ACTGCGATGGCGTGGTCGACGAGCCCTTCGATGTGGGCGCCGACTGCGTGCTCGGCCTCGGCGCCTGCGCCCGCGACGGCGTGCGGGCCTGCGGGCCGGACGGCGAGGGGCTGTGCCAGGCCGACGTCGGCTCGCCCGCCGATGAACTCTGCAATGCCATCGACGATGACTGCGATGGCATCACCGACGAAGACTTCGGCGGCGGCATGCCCTGCGCCGAGGGCGTCGGCG
>JAGQJJ010000076.1 GCA_020430675.1 Myxococcales bacterium | reverse complement strand
GGATCAGGCCGTCGCGAAGGCAGGCCTGCGCGGTGTGGTCATCGGGCGTTTTCGCGACGACCTCGGCGCATTGTTCGATGCGGTCGGCGGTCGTCGCGGCGAGCGGATCCAGCGTCGCCGGCGGCGGAACGCCGCACCCGCCGAGCAGGGCACAAGCGAGCAAGGCGGCGGTGGGGCCGCCGGCATAGCGGTCGAAGCGTGGGGCCATCCTTTGGATGATGGCGCCATTGGCCGGAAGGTCTCAAGCAACGCGGCGACGGCACACCGCCAGCCCGACGAGGGCGAACCACGCGACAAGGCCGGGCGAGCCATGCCCGGGCACGGTGGCGCAGTCGCCCGGGTCGGTGGTGGTCGTCTCATGGCCGGTGGTCGCGTCGGTGTGAATGCCGCCGTCGACCGGCCCCGCGTCGGGCAGCCCGGCGTCGGTGCCGCAGTTCTGCCGGCTGCGGTCGCACGCCGCGGCGCACTTGGTGGCGGTTGTCGTCTCAGCGGCGCAGCCCCAGCCGCCGCGAATGTCGGAGAAGTCGCTGGCAAAGACCGGCGACCACGAGTCGCCGCCATCGTCGCTGACCCCGACCAGCCAGGGCGCGGTGCGGCGCGTGCAGGCCCAGATGCGTCCGTCGGGACTGCGGGTCAGGCACGACATCCACAGGTTCTGCGCGGGCAGCGGCACCTCGGTCCAGGTCGCACCGCCGTCGGTCGAGCGTCGCAAGCCCTCGAAAGGCATCGACAAAAGCATGCGGCCATCGGGCCCGATGATGAGGCTCTCGGGCACGTCGGGGAACTCGACGAGCGTCTCCCAGGTCAGGCCGCCGTCGGCGCTGCGCAGAAGGGCCGAGTCGGGGAAGCGCACGAAGGTCGCATAGACGACGTGCGCGTCGTGGGGGTCGGTCGCGAGCAGTTCAAAGTCGGCGCCGGTGATGCCCTGGTCGGGCGGGCCGAGCGCGATCGGGGTGAAAGAAGCGCCGCCGTCGTCGCTGCGGGCGGCGCCGGTGGTGTGGCTGAGGTAGATGACCTGGGGGTCGGCTTCGGCCCGGCGCAGGGTTCGGGCGCGGCCTTCCAGGTCGAGGCCGGCGGGCGTCCAGGTCAGGCCGGTGTCGGTCGTGCGCCAGACGTCGTTGTTGGCGCCGATGGTCTGCGTGGCAACGACCGCCTCGCCCACATGGCCGGGGTGCGGGCTGAGCAGCGCGGCGTAGTGCTGGCCGAGCGGGCCGTCGACCGCCGCGAAGCCGCAGCCGTTGTCGATCGAGCGCGTCACGCCCTGGCGCGTCGCGGCGACAAAGACCTCGCCCGCGCCGTCGATGGCGGCGATGCCGTTCAGGCCGGGGAAGGCGGTGATCGCCTCGTCGCACAACCAGGTGAAGCGGCCGGCGTCGCCAGCGAGCAGGCCCACGTTGTCGATCACCACAAAGACCGTCTCGGGCCGGTTGGCGGGAAAGGTGATGTTCTGCACGAGCGGCTCGCCAAGGTGGGCAAACGCCGGGCCGGTCAGCGCGAACAGCAGCAGCAGCAGGGCGAGTGGCTTTCTCATCGGTCTCCGCTCGTTCACAATGCGCGATGCAACTCGTCCATTGGGGAGGCGCGGCGTGACAGATGCAAGCGGCAAGGGCGCATACGGCCGGCAAGGGGAGGGGCGGCTCGCCCGCCTGCTGCTGCTGGCGGCGCTTGCGGGGCTGGCGGTGAGCTGTTCGAGCGCCGTGGGGTTCTCGACGGTGACCGGCACGTGCAGCGCCGAGCGCGACACCTGCATGAGCCGCTGCGACCGGCTGGTCGATGGCCGCGACTGCGAGATGGCCTGCGACTTCGAGGGCCGGCAATGCGAGCGGGCGCAGTCGGGCGGCGCGGGCTTGCGGGCCGATCGGCCCAAGATCAGCGACTATCAGGTCATGCTGGTCGACCTCTTCGGGCCGACGCCACGCGCTTCCGACACCGCGGTCGTGGAGCTGGGCGGATCGGTCGAGAGCAAGGGCGGCGCCCATCACTTTGCGCCAGGGGCGACGATCAAGATCGAATACACGCTGCCGCCGCATATTCGCGAGGCCGAGCTGGCGCTGACCCATGGGCCCGGCGGCGATGGAACCGGCTGCTATATCACCATGACCTTCGGCCCGAATACGCTGGCCGGCCGGTATGCGCCGCCGCGCTCGGCCGATGACTCGTTGCGGGTTGAGACGTGGAACCTGACCGAGCAGATCGCCGGCAAGGATGAGGCCCAGAAGGTGACGCTGTTCATCTACAACAACGCCTCGGCGGGCAGCAAGACGCCCTACCGCCTCGCGGGGGTGCAGCTCTTCTACCGCACGTTGGCGCCGTCGGCCGACACGGTCGAGTAGAGCGCTGGCAACAAGGCCTTGGTGGGGCGAGCGCGCTCTCGATCCCGGTGGTCGCTCTCTGCCTCGCTGGGGGGCTGATCTCGCGCCTTCGCGTGGCTGCGTAGTTCTTGCCTTGCCCTGGTGATCAGCGCTCGCCCGTCAGCATGTAGTCGTCGATGACCCAGCGCGCGTAGGCGGCCCAGGTGCCGGGCTCGGTCAGGGCGTGGCGCGTGCCGTCCAACTCGACCAGCCAGATGACGCTCGTCGCGCCGGCGTCGGTGAAGGTCTGGCCGGTGAAGAGCAACGCGCCCTGTGGCGCGCGGCGACCGGCGCCCGACTGCGGAAACCGCTCCTGCCCGCTGACGGGCTGGCCGTCGGCGCCGGGCAGGTTGTCGTCGAACAGGTCTGCCGAGAGGTTGACCGTGGTGCCTTCCAGACCGCATTCGGGCTCGCCGTCGAAAAAGTTGCGCGTGTTGATCCCGGTCCGGAAGACATCGAAGTGCCCGCCGGGCCCCGCTGACTTGCCGCCGACATTGCGGCTGAAGACCAGCCCGCCCAGGTCGCGGGTGAAGGTCGGCGCCTGATCGCCGAGGCGCCGCGCCCCGTCGGTGGCGGTGCTGGTGTCGAGGAAGTCGGCGTCGCCGTCGGTCACCCGGCAGGCCAGCCCCACCTCGTAGTCGCCGACCCAGAGCGTGGGTTTGCTCACGCAGCGACCGCCCGCGCAGGCCTCTTCGTCGACGGTGAAGGCAAAGACGGGCGTGTTGACGACGGGGAAGACGTCGCGCACCGCGGCCTCTTGCGTGGTCACCGGCAGCAGACCGGCGCGGCTGCGGGACTCGTCGTTGAACGGCACGACATAGGCCACCGGCGGCTCGCCATCGCAGTTCATCGAAAACATGACCAGTGAGTCGTTCTGCCAGCCGACGCCGCCGTGGCCCGCGTCACAGCCGACGGGTGAAATGGGCCACGCCCGGCGTGCGCGCACGTCGAGGATCCAGACCTCGGCGGGCGAGTCGGGGTCGGGGCGGCCGTCAGGCAGGGCGTCGGCGTGGCGCAGCGCGGCGACGTAGCGGGGCTCGGGGCCGACGGTGTGCTCGGCCCACGGCGCGGCGAACCAGCTCACCCGCTGCCGAAGCTGGCCATCGATCTGCACGCTGAAGATGTTGCCGCCCTCGGCGGTGTAGGCCACGTAGGTCAGATCGCCGCCTACCGAGTCGATGACCACCGGCGGCGGCGCCTCGCCGTCGGTCATCGGGCCGCCGTCGGTCAGGTCCGCGTCCGGTCGGCCGCCATCGGTCGAGGCGGCGTCGACCGCCGCCTCGACGCTGGGCTCATCGCTGCCGCCGTCGTCGCAGGCGGTCATGGCCAGCAGGGCCAGCACCAAGGAGAGGACGGACGCGCGGGGGGTCATGGTGGGACTCCTGAGGGGCTGGCGTCGTGGAAGGCGAGTAGTTGGCTTTCGGCCGCCTCGAAGAAGGGGCCGGCGCGCGCTGCGAGCAGCGCGACCGCGTCGTCAACGGCGGCGGCGGCCTCGCGCACGCCGCGAAAATGCCATTCGAGCGGTTGGCCGTCGGGCACCAGCGCGTGCAGCGGCAATACGATGCCGGGCGCAGCGCGATCGGCGGCCACGTCGAGGTCCGAGAGCGGGATGGGCATGGCCGCTACGCCCACTTCGAGGCGAAAGCCGGGAGGGTCGTGCAGGCGCTCGACGCGCAAGGCGTGCTGGCCGCCGCGCGTGCGGCGCACGAACTCGATGAAGTAGCGATCGGTGACATGGGCCTGTCGATCATGGCTGAAGCCGGGCAATCGCTCGGCGAGCGCCTCGGTGAAGAGGGCCATCAGGTCGACCTCGGCCCGCGGGCGGCGCAGCAGGCGGCCGACCGAGCCGACGACGCCTGCGAGCGATGGCCCGCTGCGAGCGGCGCGGGGCCCGTCGATGGCGCGGCCGGCTTCGATCGTGGGCCAGAGCGCATCGGTCAGCGCGGCATAGTTTCGGCCCATCGCCGAGTCGAGCGGCGCGCCCTCAAACTGCCACATCGAGGCCCGATCGACGGTCGGGCCGAAGCGCGCCGCGAGTTGGCGGCGGGCGAAGCGGAAGGCGGCCGAGCGCGGGTCGTCGAGCGCCAGCACGAGCTGAAGGCGATCGAAGCGGCGGTTCGCCTCGGTGCGCACAAATCCGAAGCTGCCGGCGAGGGGCGCGGGGCCAGCCGTCGTCTGGTCGAGGCGCAGCGCCAGATCGGACCAACGCACGTCCCAATCGAGCAGCGGCTCGTTCAGCGCCGGCAACGCCAGCAGCGCGTCGAGCTGCTCGGCCGCGGGCGGCTCGGGTTCATCGACGGTGGTGAGGCCGAAGGTATGGTACGGCTGGTTCGGGTGGCGAAGATGCAGGTCGAGGGCGTGCAGCAGCGACTCGATCTCGGCATAGGTGCCGCGGCAGCGCACGGTGATCAGGTCGATCGTGTCGAGCAGCCCAAGCCACTTGCACCAGATCGCCAACGCGCTCGATTGGGCCCCGGTGGGCAGCGCGACCGAGACGCCGATGGGCGCGGCGTCGAGCAGCGCCGGCCGGAGCTGAACCTCCGCGGCGGGCAGCATCGGCGCAGCCGGCCGTGGGCCCGTCCACCACGTTGCGCGACGCGCTTGCGGTTCGGCGAGGTGCCGCGGGTCGACCGGCGGCACCTGTTGCTCGTCGAGCAGCCAGGCGGCGAAGTCGGGCAGGTCGCTGAGGCTCGCGGTGAGGTCGCCATAGGCCGCGGCGGCACGGGCGGCCGCGTGGCGCAGGCGCGCGGCGTCGAAAGCGGCGCGCTCGCCGGTCTCGCTGGCGCTGACCACCAACCGTTCGACATGCCGTTGGCGGCGCAGCGGATCGAGGCGCTCGGCGTCAACGCGGTCGGGGCCGGGGCCCGGCAACGTCACCGCGACCTCAAAGTCGCGGCGACGGGCAAGGCATGACAGCGCCAATCGACCGCCGCGCAGGGTCGTCGCGAGCCGCAGATATTCGTCGAGGCGCCCGGCGTCGGCGCGGGCGGCCAGATCGATCCAGTAGCCGGCGAAGTCGGTCGGCAGGCGCTCGGCACACAGGGCAAGCGGGGTGGGGTTGTCCCAGGCGAGGCGCACATCGACGCGGCGATGGGTGCTCGTCTGCTCGAACAGCGCCTCGCCCGCGCGCAGCGTGGTCAGCGGGTCGGACCCGCCCACATTGGGCATGCGGCCCTGGTAGACGAGCGGCATCGGGTCAGCCCTGTGGGTCGAGGGCGGCGGTGAGCGGCGCGCGCGCCGGCACGTCGTGCGCGGTGAGGTAGCGCGCATTGATCAACGCCAGCATGCGGTCGAGCAGGTCGAGGTCGAGGATGGCTTCGGCGGGCAAGAGGCCGGCGACCGCTTCGGGCGCCACGTCGGCGAAGTTCAGCGCGCACCAGGTCAATTCACCTTCGGGCGTGCGCACCGCCGGGCCATGCGTGCGGCAGATGATCGGGCGCGCAGGGTAGACCGCGCAGCTGCCGTCGTCATCGAGGAAGATGCAGCGCTCCCTGCGCACGACCGACGGCGCATCGCGCCTGGCTTGAAGGCGTTGGCGAAGGCCCGCGGGCGCCAGCGCCAGCCAGGTACACAGCGCGTCGATCTCGACCGCCCAGGCGCTGCGGGCCGTGCGGCAGCAGCCATCGCATCCGCGTCCGCAGCGCAGCCAGGGGCCCTGGCCCTGCGCCACGCGCTCGCTGAAGGCGTCGACCTTGTTCAGCAGCGCGGCGTATTCGGCGCGGCCGGGCATCGCGGGGTCACTCGCGCGGCGGGCGCGAGGTGAAGTTCACGACGTCGGGGCTGGTGTCAGCGCCGCTGACGATGATGAGGCTGCCCACGCGCAGATTGCGATCGTCGGCGGCGCGGGTGAAGCGCACCTGCACCTCGTGGGTGGCATCGGGCGCGATGGTGGTCATGCCACCGCCGCCGGTCACCTCAAACTGCGGATCGCTCTCGACGTAGCCCGCGTCATCGGCGCCGGTCATGGCGATGCGGTCGACCTGCAGCGGCAGGCCGCCCGGGTTGTGCAGTCGGATGGTCTCGGTGCGCGAGTCGCCGAACGCCACATCGCTCATGTCGACCACCAGCGGTTCGATGTCGAGCGCCGCGACCGCGTCGCCGGTGCGCAGCAGCTGCACGACCAGCTGGCCACCGGCGACGTTGTTGGCGTCGGTGCGCACGACGAGTTGCGCGTCGCCCCCTTCGGCCGAGCGCGGACGCATGGTGATGTCGACGGTGCGGCTTGAGCCGGCGGGCAGCTGGAAGCTGGTCTGCCCATCGAGCGAGTAGTGCTGGGTGTCGCCCTCAAGGGTCATCTCGTTGACAAAAAGCGTCCGCAGGCCGGTATTGGTGAAGCTCACCTGCCGCAGCACCGGGTTGGGGCCGGTGGGCGTGCCGAACAGGACCGGGTTGGGCGAGACGACCAGGTTGCTGAAGACCTCGTTCGAGGTCAGCAAGACCGTGATCTCGGGCACTTGCGGGTCATCGCTGATGAAGGTGACCTCGGCGTTGTCGGCGCTGTCATCCTGCGGCTGGTAGGCCACCTGCACCTGGATGACCTCGTCCTGGCCCAGCGTCCACGGCAGCTCTTCGTCGGGGTCGATGATGAACTCGGGAATGGGCTGCATGGTGACGGGGTCGATCGGCGGGTCGTTGAGCAGGCGCAGCCGGTAGTCGCGCACGGTCAGCACGCCGCTGCCCACGTTGCGCACGGTGAGGAAGTCGCGCCCGTTGAGCCCGCCGGGAAAGGCGAGGGTGGTCGGCCGCACGGCGATGCGCGGCGCGGCCTCAAGCACCGACAAGAGCACCTCGACCCGCGTCTTTTCGAAGGCGTCGCTCTCGATGACCAGCGTGGCGGTCGCCGGGTTGGCGGGGTTGACCGCCTTGTAGACGAGCACCACGTCTTCGAAGGCGTCGTTCTCGAGCTTGAGCGGCATGTCGGGCCGCTGGTCGATGCTGAACTCGCAGCGGGCGTCCAGCTCGCCGGGGAAGGGCTGGCCGGGCGCGATGCCCGCGGTGACGCGGTCGCACGCCTCAAGACCCTCAAGATAGATGCGCGAGACGGTCAGGGCCGCTTCGCCGCCATGGCGCACGGTCAGCGAGCGGGTCGCCGTGCGACTCTGCGGCACCCGGTCGAAGGTGACGGCAGTGCGCCAGATGCCATCGTCGTCCTGACGCAAGGCCGGCTCGGTGAGGATGTCATTCGAGACCAGGCGCTGGAACGGGTCATCGTCGCACGCGGGCATCAGCACCGCCGCCGCGAGACCGGCGGCGAGGGCATGGGTCAAAGAACGGTTCATCGTGAACATCACCTTGTCAGTTGGGGCGTCGCGCGCCATGCGGCGCCGCACCGCGATTCAGCGCAGTGCGCAGCACCGCGGTCAGCCGCCACGCCGCTCGAAGCATTGGGCCTCATAGTCGACCTGGATCGTCTGGCCCGCCTGCGGCACCGTGGCCTCGCCGAAGACGACCGAATTGCTCGGGTCGTCGTAGTCCCATCCGTCGTTGCGCCGCATGCCATCCACGGCCACCTGCACCGAGGCGCGCACGGCCGGGCGCGAGAGGAAGAACTGCACCTGCAGGCCAAACGCCTGGTTGCCGATCTGCTGCAAGGGCACCCCGAAGTTGTTGCTGCAGATGCTGTAGATGCCGCCATGGGTCTGGCGGGCCACCTCGACGTAGCGATCGCCGGCCGAGGCGTCGCCATCGGCGCTGGAGCAGTTGTGCGCCTGACCGTTCTCGGCCCCCACGATGGCGTGGGCGTGGAAGCGGCCCTCGTTGCGGAAGCCTTTGATGTTCTTGAAGAAATCGACGTAGAAGTTCAGCGCCCCTGACGAGAAGTCGTCCTCGTCGCTGACAAAGACCACTTCGAGCGCCGCCTCTTCGCGCACGAAGCCGCGGTTATAGCCACCGCAGAAGCCCTCGACGCAGGCATCGGGCTGCACGCAGTCACCATCGGCGCGGCACGCGACCCCGGTGTCGAAAGCGAGCGGGTTTGACAGCGCCTTCTGCGCCGCTTCGAGCCCCTTCTCTTCGCCAGCGCCGTTGGTGCCGACGCGCACGGTGTCGGCGAACTGGTTTTCCACCTGCGGCCCGCGCCGCATGATGCGCGGCTCGCCCTGCAGCCGGCCCTGGTCGGTGGCGGCGTCCATGTCGGTCGTCACGATGCCGAGCTGGTAGTCGTTCTGGAAGGCCTGAGCGCCAGCGATGAAGCGGGCGAAGTTGTTGCGCATATTGTCCTGCTCTTCGCCCATGGAGCCGGAGTTGTCGACGACGAACAGCACGTCGACAGTGCGCCCGCTGGTCTGCTCGAAGACATCGGTCTGATGCCGCTCGCGGATGCCTTCGCCGACGAGCGCCACCCGCAGCGAGGGCGTGTCATTGGCATCCGAGTCGAAGACCAGATCGCACTCGTCGCGGCCCAGGTTCGTCGGCTCGTAGACCAAGCGCACCTCGGCCGGGCTGGCCCGGGTGACGATGATGCAGCCGTCCCCATCGGCGATGGGGCGGTCGACGATCAAGAACTCGTCGCAGGCGTCGCCGTCGAGGTGCACATCGGTGATGCACAGGTTGACGATGCCGGTGTTGTAGACCGTGACCCGCTCTTCGCGCGAGGCGCACTCGCCGGCGGTGACCCGGCCGAAGTCGAGCCGCTCGGGGATGACCTCGATATTGCTCTCGCCGCCGATGCCGCTCAGGTCGGCCTCGGCGCGCCGCTCTTCCATGCGGAAGGGATCCCAATACGTGACCACCAGCTTGCCCGAGTCGCCGATGAAGGCGTTGGGGCGATAGGTCACCTCGATCGGCTCCTCGGCGCCCGGCCCCAGGCGACCGTTCGGCGCGGGACCGGTCAGGATGAAGCGCACCTCGTTGAAGCCGGGGAGGGGGATGGGGATCATCAGCGGGGGTTCGATCGTCTGGTTGCGAATCTCGCAATGGCCGGTGCCCGTGTTGAGCATGGTCAGCTCGCGGGTGACATTGCGGCCGCGCGCCACGAGGCCGAAATCCATGCGACGGGGCAGCAGGCGCACCTCGCAGGTGGGCGCGCCGCCGCCGGTCACGCGCAGCGGCACGTCGATGCGCGGGTGCTCATTCGAGGTGTTGTCGACCGTGAGGGTGGCATCGAGCCGCTGCCCTTCCGGCAGGCCGTTATTGGTGTACCAGACCTCGATCGGCATCGTGGAGAGGGGCAGCAACTCGACGTCCGCGCGCGCCATCGCCGCGTCGACCGGCGCCCAGTCGAAGCCCGGGTCGTCGATGGTGATCTCATTGACGGTGACCGGCAGGTCCCCGCAGTTGATCACCTGCATCTGGGCGTGCGCGCTCTCGATGTCGAGCGCCACCAGACCGAAGTCGACGCTGCCCGGCAGCACCTGAATGCAGGGCTGGCGGACGCGGCCCGAGAGGGGCACGTTGACCATCGGCTCGTCGGGGTCATTGCTGGCGATGACGACCGCGGTGTTGTGGCTGCCCTCTTCCGTGGGCTGATAGCTGACATGGAAGCGGAGCACGGCGTCGGGATCGAGCGTCGCCGGCAGCTCGGGCAGGTCGTACAGGTGGTACATGTCGTTCGTGGGCGGCGGCGCCAGCGCGAGGGCGATGCGATCGATGACCAGCGGCGCGTTGCCCAGGTTCTCGATCGCGATCACCTCTTGCGGCGTCTCGACGTTCAGCTCGACCGCGCCGAACGAGATGTTGGGCGGGCTGACCACGATCTCGGGCGTGGGCTGATTGGCCGCCAGCGGCACTTCGATCTCGCGGTAGGCGTCGTTGTCGGCGTCGGTCTGGATGACCAGCGTGCCCAGGTCACTGTCGCCGCCTTCGGGGGTGTAGACCACCTCGATGTCGAAGAACTCGCCGCGGGCGAGCTGGGGCAGGTTGACGGTGTCGGTCGCGATGCTGAACTCGGGGTCGGTGTCATCGGAGAGGAAGAGGCCGGTGATGGTGACCGGCACCGTGCCCAGGCTGGTCACGCGCGTGCTCTGGCTGACCGGCGCGCCGTCAAGGCTGACAAACTCAAGCGGCGTCGGCGCGATCACCAGCTCGGTGCCCGAGAAGGTCGTTTGGATCGGGATGTCGGTGCGCTGGCCGGTGGAGCTGTTGCTTACGACGATCAGATCGCCCGCGTCGCGCCCGGTGTCGCGTGGCGCATAGGTGATGAGCACCTCGGTCTCTTCGAGCCCGG
>JAGQJJ010000766.1 GCA_020430675.1 Myxococcales bacterium | reverse complement strand
GCCACGCGGCACATGCAGCGCCAGGTCTTCATGTGCATGCCGGTCGGGGTGGCGGTGCCGATTCTGATCGCCAGCTTCGTGCCCGGCGGCGGCCTGATGGTGAACTTCCTGCCATTTGGCATGGGCTTCATCCTATGGGCCGCGGGCGTGACGATGGCGCTGACCACCGGGCTCAATCGCGTTCGGCCCTTCCAGCGCAAGTTCGCCGAGTTGCAGACGCGCTGAGCCGGTCAGAGGCGGGCGCGCACGTCCTCGATCGCCGCCTGCAGGGCGCGGTCGAAGCCTTCCACGTAGTCGGCCGGCTCGGGCATGACCTCAACGTCGGGCACCACGCCCACGCCGTGGAACGGGGTGTCATCGGGGAAGCGCACCTGCATGCCGGTGAAGGTCAGGCCCCAGCCGCCGGGCAGCTTCATGCCAGTGATGTTGCCATTGGTCGCCGCGCTGGGCCGGCCGATGACATGCACTTGGGGCGCCTGCGAGAGCATCGAGGCGAAGTTCTCGGCGGCGGACACGCTGGTGGGGCCGACGATCAGCGCGATGGGGCCGGGGAAGCCGGGGGCGTCAGCGGTGACACCAAAGATGGGCAGGCCGACCGGCGAGTCGGCGAGGCGCCAGGCGTCGGGGCCGGACCACTCGGGCACGCGGTAGCGCGGGGCGCGGGCGGCGCCGCCGAGCACGCGGCCGACAACCGCGAAGACGTCGGTGCCCGGGTAGCCGCGCATGTCGAGGATGAGCGCGTCGGCGGCGGCGAGGCCCGCGTCGAGGCGCGCGAGCAGCGCGGGGGTGTCGCCTTCGACCTCGCCGCTCATGTTGACGTAGAAGACCTCGGCCGCGCCCTCGGCGGCCAGGTCGCCAGTGGGCCGCAGCCATTCGGTGCGCGGGGGCACGGCGTCGAATGACACGGGCATGATCGAGGCATCGCGCTCGATGCCATCGGGCGCGCGCAGCGTCAGGCGCAGCGGTGTGTCGCGGTTGAGGTAGCGGCGCGAGGCCAGGTCGAGCGCGTAGCCATGCGAGGCAGCCGAGGTGCGGGGCAGCTCATCGGCATACCAATCGGCGACCGGCCGGCCATCGACGGCGGTGATCGCGTCGCCCGCCTGGGCCTCGGCGGCGGCGCTGCGCCGGATGACCGGCTGCTCGCCCAGGTGCTCGATGGTGAGCGGCGCATAGGTGGGGATGGGATCGACCAGGTTGAAGACGAAGGCATGGCCGTCGGCGATGGCCGCCGCGAAGCGGCGCAGCACGCGATGGAAGGCGCGGCGGTCGAGCGGTTCGGCGGGGGCGTCGACCGCGCCGAGCGTCTCGATCAGGCGGTCGTCGATATGATCGCCGACCACGTCGAAGTACGGGAAGAAGCGTCGCAGCGTGCCATGGGCGATGAGCAGCGCCGCGCGCTGTCCGCTCCGCACATCGTCGCGCAGGACCAGCCATCCTGGGCGGCGCATGAGCGCCGCGGGGGCGTCATCGGGCGCGGGCGCGGCGTCGACCGCCGGGGGCGCGCCCATCGCCGCCAGCTCGACGGCAAAGGCCTCCCCCGCCCCTTCGGCCACATCGGCCGGGATGGTCGGCGGCCAGGGTCGGCCCCGCGCGTCGAGGCGTTGGCCGGTGTGGATCAGCACGCCTTCGTCGCCCAGCGGCGCCCAGCGTGCATCGGCGAGCGCGGCGGACACCGAGCCACCGATGAGCCAGACGGCGCGGGCGAGGCGCAGGTCGCCGGCAAACGCGGCCACCGCGGGCGTGAGCTTTGCGGGCAGCCAAAGCGCGACCGGGCGCGCGGGCGCCTCGCCGGGCCAGTCGCGCTGCTGCACGCGATCGACGCGCATGGAGTAGACCGAGTTGCGGTAGAAGATCGCGTCGGGGCCGCCCACAAAGACGCGCTGGCGGGAGACGCGGGGCACCGGGGCCGCGAGGGCCGCACGGGCGAGTTCCATCAGGTGCGCTTCGGTCAGCACGGCGGCCGGTGCGCCGCGGAAGTCGATCACCACCGCCTCGGCCGCGGCGGGGATGTCGGGCGGCTCGGCGCCTGGCAAGACATAGGCCACGCCATCGCGGAGGGTGACCTCGGTCGGGCGTTCCGCGCGCCGGTCGGCGGGCACCAGACAGCTCTCGGTCTGCGCGGCATACCGGGCCGCGGCGTCGGCATCGACGCCCTCGCCCACGGCTTCGACGAGCGCGAGGTCGGCGTCGGTCGTGGCGGCGCGGGGACCAAAATGTCGATACAGGGCGTGGGCTTCGCTCAAGAGCACCGCAAACGGGCGCGGGTCGGGCAGGTCGCCGGCAGCGGCCGCGCAGCCTTCGAGCGACAGGTCGACCGCGGCGTCCACCAGGGCCCCGTCGACCGCCTCGTCGGGCGCGTCGGCATCGGGCTCGGCGATGTGGGCGGCGTCGTCGACGGCGCCCATCTCGATCAGGAACATCCCGTTGCCTTCGGGGCCGTCATCGCAAGCGATGAGGCCCAGGCAGAGCAGGCTCGGCAGCCACATTCGTTTCATGGGATCATCTCCCTGGCCGAGCGCCGCGCCCCGGCGAAGGCGCGCGCGGTTGGGTCGCGGTCTGGACGACCCCGGAGGCAGCGTCGCCGACGCCGCAGACCAGGATGCGATGCAGATGCGTGGGTTCGATGGCCGGCGCGGAGGGTGAGGACGAAGCCACCGGCGCGGTCGGACGCTGCGGCGCAGCCATGCCCTCCCCCATCCCATGGCTGTGTTCGGAGCGGATGCCTTGGATTGCCATCGTCCGCCTCCTTGCCCGGCCGGTCGCCAGGCCCACCGAGCACGGGCAAGGCGTATGCCAGCCGTCCGATGGCGCCATCGCTCCGATGGCATCGCAGACGCGAGGCGGCACCGTAACCCGCGCGCCGCCCGCGTTACTAACCGTCAGCCATCCGAACGGG
>JAGQJJ010000765.1 GCA_020430675.1 Myxococcales bacterium | reverse complement strand
GCTTGCCGTCTTTGCTGCCCATGCCCCGCTGGTCCGCGCCGGCGCCGAACGTGGCCTCGAACGCCTCGGTGAACGCCTGGGCGAAGAGGTGCGCGTCGAGCATATCGAGGTGCAGGGTCTGGCCGGCGTGCGGCTGCACCGCCTGCGCATCGGCCCGCTCGCCGCGCCCAAGCTCACCGTCCGCCATGCCACCGCCCGGCTCGATGTCGAAGCGCTGAAGGCTCGCCGAGTGCAGCCGACGCTCATCGAGCTGGTCGGGCCGACGCTTCATATCCGCGGCGACGGCACCCTGGAAGGCGCGGCGCGCGCGGCGATGACGATGGTGCCCGAGGCCCTGCGCGACATGCTGCGCGGCGAGGGCGGCGAGGTGGCCGAAGACGGCGACGCCAGGCCGCGACACCTGCCCGACGTTCTGGTGCGCCGCGGACACCTGCTCGACCACGGCGGCGCGATCGAGGTGGTCGAGGGCGAGCTGACGTTCAGCGACGGCCGCTTGACCGCCAAGGGCCGCGTCGTCACGCCCGATCTGGGCTGGTGCACCCTGGAAGGCGGCTTTGTCGCCCTGCAGATCGAATGCGAGCGCCCGTTCCGCCAACGCCTGCCCGGTGGTCTGCGCGTCGAAGCGGCCCGGGTCGAGTTGGAGCGCCGCCCCCTCAAGCGGGTGCGGGTGCCTGAGCTGCGCCTGACCGCCGGCGACGCCGCGCGCCACGACGTGGCGGCGATGGTCGGCGGGCTGGCCGCCGACGTGCGGCTCGGCCTCGAAGCCAATCGCCTCGGCGAGCGCGTGCTCGAAGTGGCCCTGCTGCTGCCCGGCGGCGGCCGCATCGACGGCCAGGGCACCGTCGGCCGCGCCGGTCTCAAGCTGGCCGCCGAGGTGGCTGATCTGAAGATCGACGGCGCGCACGAGGCGGTCGGCGGCACCATCTCGGGCCATTACCGGCTTGAGGTCGACCGAAAGAAGGGCGAAGGCTTCCTCGAAGGCGAGGGCCGGCTGCGCCAGGTCGTGTTGATGCACGGCGCGCTGGCCGAAGGGCCCATCGGCCCGCTCGACTTGAGCGTTGAAGGCCGCCTCGACGTGCGCCTGCTCGACCGCGCCACCCACGCCATCGAGGCCCGCGTCGACGGCGCCCGGGTGACGCTGGGCGAGATCGGCGCCGACATCACCGCGTTTGTCGACACCACCCCGGGCACCATGAAGCTGCGCCTGACGGTTGACGCCGGCCGCTTCGACGCGCCGGCGCTGATCAAGGCGCTGCCCAAGGGCCTGCTGCCTCACCTCGAACCCATCATCGCGCGCGGCCCGATGGGCTTCCGCGCGCTGGTCGACATCGACCAGACCGACCTGAAGGCCACCAAGCTCGACGTCGACCTCGACGTGCGCAAGGTCGACGTCAAGGGCATCAACCCGAACATCGACTTCGAGACGCTGCGCGACGTGTTCACCACGCGCTTCGAGATGCCCGGCGAGAAAGAAGACGAGCTGATCATCCTGGAGCGCGAGCAGGGTCCAAACAGCCCGCGCTGGGTGCCGCTGGAAGAGATCCCCGCGCTGCTGCCGCTGGCGGTGACCGCGCAGGAAGACGGCGGCTTCTATCGCCATAAGGGCGTCAGTCTGCTGCACCTGCGCGGCTCGCTGATCCGCAACCTGGAGCGCGGCCGCTTTGCCCGCGGCGGCTCGACCCTCACGATGCAGCTCGCGCGCAACCTGTTCCTCAACCGCCGCAAGACCCTCTCGCGCAAGCTGGAGGAGTTGGTGCTGACCTGGCTTTTGGAGCAGGCGTTCGACAAGGACGAGCTGATGGCGCTCTACCTGAACGTCGTCGAGTTCGGCCCCGACATCTTCGGCATCGGTGAAGCGGCCGAGCATTATTTCGGGCGCAAGCCGATCGAGCTGGCCCCCGAGCAGATCGCTTACCTGGTGCGCCTGCTGCCGGGCCCGCGCGGCTACTACGAGCAGTTCGAGAAGAAGAAGCTGAGCAAGAGCTTCATGCGCTCGATCAACCAGCTTCTGCGGCGGCTGGTCGACAAGGGGTACCTGCCCGAAGACCAGTTGGTGCAGATCGACCAGGAGTCGCTCTTTGCGCCGCCGCCGCCCGGCTTCGTGCCAGTGCGCCAGCCGCCCGCTCGCCTGCCCGCCGTGCCGACCATCGCGCCCGGCGATTGGGATCCGCTCGACGAAGACATCCCATGAAGCAAGGCATCACGGGTCAGCGGCGGCTGCGCGTGCTGATCGCGCCCGATGCCTTCAAGGGATGCCTCAGCGCCGTCGCGGTGGCTCATGCCTTGCGCGATGGCATCACGCAGAACCTGCCCTCGGCCTCATGCCGCCTGCTGCCCCTGGCCGACGGCGGCGAAGGCACCCTGCGCGCGCTGGGCTACGCGCTCTTCGACGCCGCGGGCGCGTTGCTCGCGGCTGATGACGACCGGCCCGATGAGTGGAACTTCCGCATCGCGCGCCGCCTGGAGCCCGGCGTCTACACCCTGAAGGTCGACGCGGTCGGCGGTTCGGGCCCGACCGAGGTTTCGATGCACGCGCCCGAGGCCATCGAGGTGCCGGCGCTGCCGCTCGGCGAGGCGCGCGCGCTGAAGCCTGGCGCCTCGGTGGTGCACGTGCCGCTCGACCTGGGCCCGACGCCGCCCGCGCTGCTCATCGCCGAGGCGCGCTCGGCCGAGAACGTGGGCGTGGCCATCGAAGCGCGGCAGGGCGACACCTGGCGCGCGCTGGTCACCCGCGCCGGGGCCGAGGTCAATGCCGCCGCGCGGCCCGATCCGAAAGCGAGCGCCCACCGGCTGCGCATCTGGTCGCTCGACCAGCGCGGCCTGCCGGTGAACGTCGTGGCGCACGCGCCGAACCTCAAGGTGCTCACCGAGACCGCCCT
>JAGQJJ010000764.1 GCA_020430675.1 Myxococcales bacterium | reverse complement strand
TCTACACCAGCGCCGGGCGCAATGAGATCAACTCGGCGGCCGAGTTCCCATCTGCCTGGGGCGGCTCGGTCACCTGGACGGTCGTCACCGCCAACGGCGCGTTCCCCGGTAGCCGTGATGGCATCGGCGGCGTGCCGGGCCTGAGCGCGGTGCAGGTCGGCGCGGAGTGGCGCATCATCGCCGCGTGGGGCGTCGACGCCGTCGACATCGGCAACGTGCAGCCGCTGGCGCATCTCGAGGTGCTGACCTGGTCGATTGCCGGCGCCCCCGACGCGCTGCCCACCGTCTACGACGTCAACGTCGGCTGGCGCAGTGACCTGGCCCCGGCCATCGTGAAGGTCGGCGACGACGCGGTTGTGGTCGGCCAGCGCACCAACCAGGCGATCCGCGCGTTGCGGCTGTCCGACGGCGCCGCGACTGATCTGGCCCTCGGAGCGGGCCAGTCGCTCCGCCGCCTCAGCGCGATGGACGGCGCGTTCGGCACCTTTGTCGTGGGCGCTTCGGGCACCCAGAGCCTGCACCTGGCCAGCCTGTCAGCGCCCGGCGACGGCCTCGTGTTCTCGGCCTTGACCTCGCGCGCGGCGGCGGCCAGCGATGTTCAGGGCGTGATGAGCGCGGCCGGACCCCTGGCGCTCACCCTGGGTCGCAACGCCAGCGGCGTCGCCTGGCTGATCGGCCCGCGCGCCAACGCGGCGCCGGCCATCGTGGCCGGGCCGGTCGCGGCGCTGCAACAGGCGGGCTCAACCGGGCAGATCGACGCCGCTCGCCTGGCCGATGGCACCGTTCGCGTCGTCTGGCGCGACCAGAACGGCGCCGTCCGCGTGGGCGTGCTGCCCTGCCAGTGATCGCCGTCAACGGATGAGCCAGGCCGCGGGCACCGCCTGAACGAGCCCGGCGACAAGCGCGGCGGCGATGGCCTTGGGCCGACCCAACCCGTGCGTCACGCGAAGCGCGCGCACGCAGCGCACGATGACCAGCGCGACCGCAACCGGCGCATACACGCGCATCGCCCGGCCGAGGAAGGCGTGACCGGCGGCGAGCCAGACGACGATGTCGGGCAGCACGAAGCAGGCGATGAGCGGCACCGCATACCCGAGTCCGACCGTCGTGAACGTCGCTGGCCAGGTGCCTTTGCCGCCCAGCAGTCGCGCCATCGCATGCGCGGTCGCGGCGGTCAGCGCCGTGAGCGCCACGCCGAGCGGCGTCAGATACCACGTGGCAGTGGCGTAGTATCTTTCGGCAGGTACGGGCAGCCCGCGGGTCATCGTCGGCGCCTGGCCCGCCTGCGCGAGCAACGCGGCGAAGAGCGCCAACAACGCCCCCAGGATCAGCCCGGTCGCGAGGGCCAACCGCGGGCGAGGCGTGGCCGAGAGCCGCGCGAAGGCCTCGCCGGGCCGAAAAAGCACGGCGAGTGCGTCGCCCGCAAGGGTGCTCAATGGCCCGCCTCGGGATCGAGGAGCAGCGCGCGCAGCGCCGCAGCCGCGGGCGAGAGCCGCTCGATGCCCCGATGCAGCAGCCCCACCCGTCGGCGGATCGGCGTGCGCGGATCGGGCACCTCGACCAGCCGCCCCGAACGCAGGTCGTGGGCCACCGCGGCGCGGCTGACCAACGCGACGCCAATGCCGGCGCGCACGTTGCCTTTCACCGCCGAGATGCCGCCCAACTCCATGGCGATCTCGACGCCCGGAAAATGGGCCTCGACCAGCGCGCGGGTGCTGGAGCCGGGCAGCAGGGTGACCAATGGGGCCGCCTCAGGCGCCTCCAGATCGGGGCTGGCGATCAGGATCAGCTCGTCATCCAGCCAGGCCTCGCCGTCTTCCGCCGCGATCACCACCAGATCCAGGTCACCGGCGTCGAGCGCCGCCCGAAGCCGGTCGGGCAGCCCCTCGCGCAACGAGAGACGAACATGGGGGAACCGCTGGCGAAAGCGGGCCAGCGCCGCGGGCAACAGATAGGTACAGGCCGTCGCGCCGCCGCCCACGCGAACCTCGCCGCGAGCCAGATCGGTGATTTCGGCGACCGCGCGGCGGCCATCTTCGACCGCGGCCAACGCGGCGCGCGCATGGGGCAGCAGGGCTTCTCCCTCGGCGGTCAGCTCGGTGCCGCGGCGCCCCCGATGCAGCAGACGCGCGCCCATGGCAGCTTCGAGTCGCTGAAGCGAGGCGGTGAGGGCAGGTTGGCTGAGCCCGGCGGCGCGCGCGGCCGCCGTGACAGTGCCGGCGTCGACCGCGAGGACAAAATGGCGGATCTCATCAAGCATCAGCAATCCTGATGGTAACCCGCAAAACAATCGATTGGAAGCCGCCTGCGCAAGCCCCGATGATGGGCGCGTCACCCGATGCGGAGGTGGAAGATGATCGCGATTCCGGTGGGCGTCTTTGCGGGCCTTTTGACCACCCTGACCGGCCTCGGCGGCGGCATGGTGCTGCTGCTCACGCTGTCGGTGCTGTGGGATCCGATCACCGCGCTTGCCGTCACCGCGCCGGCGCTGCTCGTGGGCAATCTGCATCGGCTTTGGATGTTTCGCGCCCACGCGCGGCTGCGGGTGGCCGGCGCCCTCATCATCGGCGCGCTGCCGGGCAGCCTGCTCGGTGGCCTGCTGGCCACGCGCCTGCCGCCGTGGGCGCTGTTCACGGTCATGGCGGCGATGACCGGTCTGGTCCTGCTGCGGGCCGCCGGTCGCTTCTCGTGGCGGCCGAGCGAAGGGGCGCTGGTCCCCGCCGGCTTCGGCGTCGGCGGCCAGCACCGTGGCGTGGGCGGCGCCGGCGGTGATCTTCTCCAGAGCCAGCGTGCAGGCCAGCAGCGGCGCGGCAGCGAGCGTCTCGCCGAAGCGGGCGCGGGCGTCTTCGCCGCCGGGCAGGCCGTGCGTGACCACCGCGTCGACCTTCAACCAACGGTCG
>JAGQJJ010000763.1 GCA_020430675.1 Myxococcales bacterium | reverse complement strand
TCGCCCGCGCCGTGCGCGACATCGCGCCCCGCCCAGTGCCCACGCGCCCCATCGTCACCCGCCTCAGCGGCCTCGAACCGCTGACCATCGGCCCCGACAGCCTCTTCGTCAACGTGGGCGAGCGCACCAACGTCACCGGCTCGGCCCGCTTCCGCCGCCTCATCAAGAGCGGCGCCTACGAAGAAGCGCTCGACGTGGCCCGCCAGCAGGTCGAAAACGGCGCCCAGATCATCGACGTCAACATGGACGAAGGCCTGCTCGACGCCGAAGCGGCCATGGTGCGCTTCCTGCGCCTCATCGCCGCCGAGCCCGACATCAGCCGCGTCCCGGTGATGATCGACTCCTCGCGCTGGTCGGTCATCGAAGCCGGCCTCAAGAACGTGCAGGGCAAAGGCATCGTCAACTCGATCAGCCTCAAGGAAGGTGAACCCGAGTTCCGCCGCCAGGCCGAGCTGTGCCGCCGCTACGGCGCCGCGGTCGTGGTGATGGCCTTCGACGAAGACGGCCAGGCCGAGACCTTCGAGCGCCGCATCGCCATCGCCAAACGCGCCTATCACCTGCTCGTCGATGACATCGGCTTCCCGCCCGAAGACATCATCATCGACCCCAACATCTACGCCGTCGCGACTGGCATCGAAGCCCATGCCACCTATGGCATCGACTTCATCGAAGCCGCGCGCTGGATTCGCACCCATCTGCCCCACGCCCTGATCAGCGGCGGCGTCAGCAATATCAGCTTCTCATTCCGCGGCAATGACACCGTCCGCGAAGCCATCCACTCGGTCTTCCTCTACCATGCCATCCAAGCCGGCATGACCATGGGCATCGTGAACGCCGGCCAGCTCGCGGTCTACCAGGACATCGCACCCGAGTTGCGCGACGCGGTCGAAGACGTGCTGCTCAACCGCCGCGCCGACGCCACCGAGCGCCTGCTCGACGTCGCCTCGCGCACCGGACAGACCGAGAAGGCCCAGGTCGACGAAGACGCCTGGCGGCAAGGCACCGTCGAGCAGCGCCTGATGCATGCCTTGCTGCATGGCATCACCAAACACATCGAAGAAGACACCGAAGAGGCCCGCCTCAAAGCCGATCGCCCGCTGAGCGTCATCGAAGGCCCGCTCATGGATGGCATGAGCAAAGTCGGCGAGCTGTTCGGCGCCGGCCAGATGTTCCTGCCCCAAGTGGTCAAGAGCGCCCGGGTGATGAAAAAAGCCGTCGCGTGGCTAGAACCCTATATGGACGCCGACCGCGCCGCCGGCAGCGCCAGCCACCAGGGCCGCATCCTGCTCGCCACGGTCAAGGGCGACGTGCATGACATCGGCAAGAACATCGTGGGCATCGTGCTGCAATGCAATGCCTACGATGTCATCGACCTTGGCATCATGGTGCCCGCCGACAAGATCCTGCGCACGGCCCGCGAGAACAACTGCGACATCATCGGCCTGAGCGGTCTCATCACGCCCTCGCTCGATGAGATGGTGCACATCGCCAAAGAGATGGAGCGCGAAGGCTTCAACATCCCATTGCTCATCGGCGGCGCCACCACCAGCAAGACCCATACGGCGGTCAAGATCGACCCGCACTACCACGGCCCGGTGGTGCATGCCACCGATGCCAGCCGCGCGGTGGTCGTCGCCGGCCGCCTGCTCAGCGAGCGGCACCGCGCCGACTTCCTCGGCGAGCTGGCCACCGAATACGACGACGTGCGCACCCGCTACGCCGGCCGCCAGCACGGGCGACTGGTCGACATCGAGACCGCGCGCGCCAACGCCACCGCGCTCGACTTCACGAATCTGCCGGCCCCCACTTTCACTGGCTGGCGCGTCATCGAAGACCTGACGATCGACGCCTTGCGCCCCTACTTCGACTGGACGCCCTTCCTGCGCTCGTGGGAGCTGCCGGGCCGCTGGCCGGCGGTGCTCGAAGACCCCAAGGTCGGCCCACAAGCGAAGCAGCTTCGCGTCGACGCCGACGCCCTGCTCGACGAGCTGGCCCGCGGCGGCCGCGTCAAGCCGCGCGGCGTGGTCGGCTTCTGGCCCGCCAACCGCGATGGCGATGACATCGTGCTGTTCACCGATGCCACCCGGACGAAGCCGCTCGCGGTGGTGCACACCCTGCGCCAGCAGATGGCGCGCCCCACCGGCACGCCCAACCGCGCGCTGGCCGATTACATCGCGCCCGAGGGCATCGAAGACTGGCTCGGCGGCTTTGCGGTCACTGCCGGCGATGACATCGAAGCCATGGCCAGCGAAGCCGAGGCCGCCGGCGATGACTATCGCTCGCCCATGCTCAAGGCGGTCGCCGATCGCATCGCCGAAGCCTTCGCCGCGGCCATGCACGCCCGCGTGCGCCGCTCGCTCTGGGGCTTTGCGCCCGACGAAGACCTCGACTGCGAGGCGCTCATCGCCGAGCAATACCAAGGCATTCGCCCGGCGCCGGGCTACCCTGCCTGCCCCGACCACACCGAGAAGCGCACGCTGTTCCGCCTGCTCGACGCCGAGAAGAACGCCGGGGTGCACCTCACCGACAACTGCGCCATGTACCCCAGCGCCGCGGTCAGCGGCTATTACTTCGCCCACCCCGGCGCCCGCTACTTCGGCGTCGGCCGCATCGACCGCGACCAGGTGCGCGACTACGCCCGCCGCAAAGGCATGCCGGTCGCCGAAGCCGAACGCTGGCTCTCACCCAGCCTGGCCTACGACCGCGACTGAGGCACCGTCAGGAAACTAGTCGGTCATTCCGACGCAGTCTCGCCCGCCGAGGGCGGCTCTTGTCCTCGCCAGACGATCCCGCGCCCTCGGTCGACCGACTTGTTGCCTGCCAATGCCTCAGCCTCCGCTTTGCAGCGCCGTCATCGAGAAGGTATTGGGCGAGATCGGCACGTCGAACGCGATCTCCTCGTAGC
>JAGQJJ010000762.1 GCA_020430675.1 Myxococcales bacterium | reverse complement strand
GGTGTCGGGGTTGTTGGGATCGGTGCCCAGCGCGATCTCGGTCACGTCGGGCACGCCGTCGCCATCGGTGTCGACCGCCACGGCCAGGTTGAGCACCGAAGCGCGCTGCTCGGGCGTCATGCCGAAGGTGGCCTCTTCGGGCAGCGCGGCGATGGCCGCCATGTTCGCCAGCGCCGTCGCTTCGTCGGCGTGCTGGGCCATCAGGCTCATCAGCCGCACCTCGCCGCCCGCCGGCACATGCACCGCAAAGGTCGCGGTGGTCACGCTGAAGTTGCGCACCACCGTCGTCGGCTGCAGGCGCGCCGCGCCATCGGACCAGACCGCGCCGCTGACCGGGTTGCCGGCCGAGAAGTCGTCGTTCTCCAGGCTCCAGTCATCGGCCGCATCCACCCGGGCGTCGCCGCTGCTGTCGGCGACCAGGCTGGGGAAGGCGCCGAAGTCATAGGTCAGCACCACCGACAGGTCGATCGCCTCGGCGCCCGGATTGCGCAGCACCTCGACAAAGCGTGCGAACTGCTGGTCGGCGGGCACGTAGGCCCGGCGGGTGACGCGCAGCCCACCGATCGCCGCCGGCCCCACGACCACCTCGCGGCCGTCGAGGAAGAGCACGGCTTCGAGGAAGCTGGGGAAGGGCGTCTCGCCGACCGTGATGCGTGGGGCGCCGTCGAAGGCGTTGCCGGTGCCATCGGCCGCCGCGCCGTCTCCGCGGATGTCCCAGACGAAGTCGGCGCCGTCGGTCAGCACCACCGGCACCGGCGCGGCCTGGAAGTCATCGTCGCGGTTGCGCGGATCGGTGCCATCGAGGCGCACTTCGGCGAAGTCATTGCGCCCGCCGCCATCGGTATCGGGCAGCAGCGGGTCGGTATTGGTCTCGCGAAGCTCTTCGAAGTCGGTCAGGCCATCATCGTCGGTGTCGACCTCGGTCGGATCGGTCTCGGCGAGGAACTCGGCGAGGTCGTCGAGCCCATCGCCGTCGGTGTCGGCCACCAGCGGGTTCGAGCGCTGCGCCTGTTCGCCCAGGTTGTCGAGGCCATCGCCGTCGGGATCCTGGTTCTGTTCGCCCGGCACCAGCGGATCGAAGCCGTAGCGCACCTCGAAGCCATCGAGCAGGCCGTCATCATCGGTGTCGGGATCATCGACCAGCGTGCCCAGCTCGATCTCGTCCGGGTCGCGCAGGCCGTCGCCGTCGGTATCGGGCGTGACCACCAGGTTCTGCACGCGCAGGCGGTCCTCATTGCTGAAGCCGACCACCAGGTCATCACCCAACTCGAGCAGCGTCTCCAGGTTGGCCAGCGCCTCATCGGGTTCATCGTGCTGCGCGGCGAAGTGCAGCAGGAAGATGCGCTCGCCGGGCGGCACCACCAGCGGGAAGCGATACTCGATGGTGTCGGTCACGCGGCTGGCCGCCGAGGGTTGCACCGCGGCGCCTTCGTCCGAGAAGAAGTGCAGCACCGCCGGGTCGGTGAAGGCATCATCGGTGATGAGCCAGTCATCTTCGGGGCCGAAGGTGCCATTGCCGCTGCTGTCGGCGATGAGCACGGTGCCACCGTCGCTGCCCATATTGCTCGAGATGGTCGCCTCGACGTTGATCGGCGCGTCGGTCGGGTTCTCGAGCACTTCGGTGAAGCGCGCATACTGACCCATCACCGGCACGTAGACGCGCCTTGTGACCATCAGCTCGCCCATCACCGCCGGGCCCAGCACCAACTCGCGCTCGGCGAGCAGCAGGGCCTGGTTCTGCACCGGGAACTCGACCCCGCCCACCAGCAGCCGCACACCCGTGTCATAGGCGTCGCGCGTGCCATCGCCGATCGCGCCGCGGGTGGTCACATCCCACTCGAAGCCGGCGCCGTCGATCAGCTCGAAGGGCAGGTTGACCGGCTGGCGGTCATCGGTGGGATCGAGCGGATCGGTGAAGTCTTCGTTGACCTCCTGCCCGTCGAGGCGGCCACCGCCGTCGGTGTCGGGCCGGCGCGGGTTGGTGCCCCGCTCGACCTCATCACCGTCGAGCAGGCCGTCGGCGTCGGTGTCGGCGTTGGCCGGATCGGTGCCGCGGATCAGCTCTTCCTGCAACGGCAGGCCGTCGGCGTCTTCATCGCTGGCCGGATCGCCCGGCACGCCGGTCACGAAGATCTCGATCGCGGTCTGGTTGCCGGCCGCATCGGTCGCCGAGATGGGAATGCGCGTGGGACCCTGGCGCAAGGGCACCTCGGCCGAGGCGATGTCGCCGCCCTCTTCTTCAAAGGCCGCGGCGACGCGCGCGATCTCGACGGCGGCGCCCGGCTCGGTGCGCACGCGCACTCGGATCATCGCGCCGGCGCGACGGGCGCCGTCGGGCGGCTCGATCACCGTCACCGGCGGCGCGATCGAGTCGACGGTCACGTCGATCTCGGCCATCGCCTGCTGCTCGCCGTCATCGGCGGCCGCCACCAGGTGCAGCGGCCCCTGCTCGACGGGCAGCGAGACGCGGAAGGTGCGCCCCAGCACGTCGGCGGCGACGCCGTTGACCGTGACCTGCGCGGGCCGCGAGATCGTGCCTTCGACGGGGAGGGGATTCTGGTTGACCAGCGCCCCGTCGACCGGCGCGGTGAAGGCCACCGTCAGCTCGGCGGGCAACTCCATGTCGACGGCCATGTCGGCCGCCATGTCAGCGGCCATGTCGACCGCCATGTCCTCCGCGGCGTCGGCGCCCATGTCATCGACGACGGCTTGATCGACCTGCATGTCAATCGCGGCGTCGATCGCCTGATCGGGCCGCGCCATGTCTTCGACGGGTCCGGTATCGGCCTCGGGGCCGCGGTCGACCTCGGGCCCGGTGTCGAGCCCGCCGTCGGTCTGCGCGCCGCCCGTGTCCACGCCGCCGCCGTTATTGGTCCCGTCATCGCAGGCGCAGAGCACGCCTGCGCA
>JAGQJJ010000761.1 GCA_020430675.1 Myxococcales bacterium | reverse complement strand
TGCTCGACGGCATGCGCGAGGCCTCCGACGCGTGCAACGGATCCAGATAGGTCAAGCGCGCCGTGCACGAGCGCCTCGCCGCCGCCCTTTTCGAACGCGGCGATTTGCGCAACGCCGAGCGCCACCTGCAAGCCGCCCAGAAGCTTGGCGCCACGCCCGAGACCGAGCACAACCTCGCCGTGCTCGCCTGGCAGCAGGGCAAGCGCAAGCGCCAGCTTCAGCAGTGGACGGCTCTGGTCAGCAAAGTGCCCGAAGCCCGCTTCAACCTCGGCGTCGCCCTCGAAGCCGCCGGCCGCCACCGCGAGGCCTACGAAGCCTTCGACCGCTTCGCCAAGACCGGCGGCGGTCCCAACGCCGCCAAGGCCGGTGAGATCGCCGAAGCCAAGCGCCGCATCTTTGGCTTCGCGGAGGCCCCATGAACCGGCGCTCGGTCAGCGTACTGACCCTGCTGGCGCTCACCGCGCTCGCTTCGCCGGCCGCCGCGCAGCGCGAAGAGGGCGCGGCCGTGCAGGGTGAAGAGGGCGCCGCCGCGCCGATGGTGCTTGGCGTCTACGCCCCGTGGCTCTACTTCCCCACCTCGCTCGCCCGCGGCCAGTACGCCGAGCAGCTCGCCGGCGCGGTCGGCCGCATCGCCGGTCTCGAGCTTCGTGGCCGCGGCTTCAGCGCCGAGGGCGAGTTTCAGGAGCAGATCAAGAGCGGCCAGGTCGCTTTTGCCGTCGTCGACGCCCAGTACCAGATCGAAAAAGGCCTCACCGCGCTCGCCCAGGGCATCGCCGAAGGCCGCCCCACCCGCACCATGGTGCTTGTCGTGCGCGACGGCCTCGACGGGGGCATCGCCGACCTCAAAGGCAAGACGCTCGCCCGCGTCACCGTGGGCCCCGGCGACCAGGCCTTCATCACCAATTACCTGCTGCAAAACCAGGTCGAAGCCGATTACTTCGCCCGCGGTCGCGGCGTGCGCGACGCCCAGGGCGCGCTCAGCCTGGTCAAGCTCGGCAAGGCCGACGCCACCTTCCTCTACCGCGGCCCGGCGGCCGGCATCTTCGAGAGCCGCCCGGTGCCCCTGCCGGTGGTCGTGCAGACCCGCGCCGACCTCGACCCGGCGGTGGTGACCAAGGTCCGCCAGGCCATCCTCGGCGTCACCATCCGCACCGACGTCATCGACGGCTTCAGCGCCTACCGCGCCGACGTGCACGAGAAGCTGCGCGGGGCCCTGCGCGCCGCGCCCACCGGCCCGGGCAACCGCCCCATCTACGCCCAGGTCCGCGAGGCCCTGCCCGCGGTGCAGCCCGCGCTTGAGCTGGCCGACAAACCACCGGTCGTGCTGCCCGACATCGCCCCGTCGATGGAGGCCGCCGCGCCGCCCCCGGACCGGTTCTGAGGCGGATGAGCGAGATCACCCCGCCGCGCATCCTGCTCTTCGGCGAAGAACTCCGCCTGCGCGCCGCCCGCCGGGTCGCCGTCTGCTCGGGCGGCGACGTCATCATCGAAGAGGATCCGGCCCATATCGCCGACGTCGCCAGCGAGACCCAGCCCGACGTGGTGCTCTTCGACATCGACCACGCCGGCCCGGCCGCCATGCTGCTCGCCACCCAGATCACCGGACTCGCGCCGCGGGCCCGCATGATCGTGCTCGCGCACCCTTCGCCGCCCGACAACATCGCCCGGCTGCTCAAGGCCCCGTGGTTCTTCCACCTGCTGCCGCTTGAGAGCCCCTGGTTCATGGAAGAGCTGCAAGCCACGCTGGCCAAGCTCTCGGGCTTCTCGGTCTTCGGCCTCGGCAGCTACCTGCCCTGGGGCACGCGCATCCTCTCGCACACGCTCACCGCCAGCGACGAGAAGGACGCCGTCTTCGCCCGCATCGAAGCTTTCATGGCCGCCATCGGCGTGCGCGGGCGCCTCGTCAGCCGCCTGCACGACATCGCCGACGAGATGGTGATGAACGCGGTCTACGACGCGCCCATCGACCCGTACACCGGCCACCACAAATACGCTGAGCGCTCGCGCACCGAGCGCATCGAGCTGAGTCGCGACGAGCAGCCCACCCTGCGCTTTGGCAGCGACGGCCGCGTCTTTGGCATCAGCATCACCGACCCGTTTGGCGGCCTCGATCCGAACATCCTCAAGAAGTACATCGCCAAAGGCCTGCGCCGCGGCACCGACCAGATCGACCGCAAGGCCGGCGGCGCCGGCCTCGGCCTGTACTTCCTGTTCGACAGCGTCAACAGCCTCTGCCTCAACCTCTCCCCGGGCGTGCGCACCGAGATGATCGGGCTCATCGACATCCGCGGCAGTTTCCGCGACGTGCAGCTCAGCCCCAAAGGCTTCAACATCTTCATCGAGGACCGCGCATGAGCCGCCCGACGCTGACGCTCGACCGCTTCGAGGCCGACCAGGCCGTCATCATCGCCCCCGACGGCACGCCGCTGAACCTGCCGCGGGCCCTGCTGCCCGAAAAAGCGCGCGAAGGCGATCAACTGCGGCTCACGGTCGGCGAAGGCCCGCTCCAGCGCGTGCGCGGCGGCCTGCGTCTGCCCGACGGTCAGACCCTGCCGGTGCCGCCCGCGCTCCTGCCTCCCAAGACCCGCGGCGGCCCGCCCACCTTGAGCTTCTCCGTCGACGCCGACGCGACCGAATCCGCGCGCGCCCGCCTCGCCGAGCGCCTGACCCGCCTGGCCAAACCCACCGGTGGCGATATCGAACTCTGACCAACGGGTCTCGTCCAGATCGCCTGGATATCTTTGATTCTTGTCGTATTGCTTGGTGAACTGCGACCAAGTGGTCGACAGAAGCGACCGCGTTCAGCGGTCGATCAGGACTCTTCGTCCCGCGGCCGCCCACGCATCGGCAGCGCCGGAATCGGCGCCTTGGGCGCCCCCCGCATCGGCGGCGCCGGTGGCGTCGCAG
>JAGQJJ010000760.1 GCA_020430675.1 Myxococcales bacterium | reverse complement strand
CAAAGCAGCGGCGGTCAGCGTCGTCAACCGCGGCGCTGGATTGGTCGTCGACGCGCGTCCCCAGGCGCCCGACGCCTGGCTGGTCGCGTTCGCCCGCGCCGTTCGCCCGCGGCTGCTCTGCGTGCACGGCCCCCGCGCCGCCGCCCTCGCCAGCGCCCTCGCTGACGCCGGGCTGCGCGCCCGGGTTCTGCACGCGCCGCGGCAATTGTCGCTGCTGGACTTCGAGCCCGGCCGCCCGCCGCGTTCGCCCCGCGCCCGCTCGGCCCCGGACGGCGAGCAGGCCGACCCAGAGTGACCGCGCGCCGTCCGATTCGCATCACCAATCGACGCGCGGGCGGCGTCCTGCGCTGGGCCGCCCGCCTCATCTGGCTGGTCGCGGTCGCGGTCACATTCAGCGGCGCCGCGGTGTCGTTCGGCGCCTACGTGCATTTCTCGCGCGACCTGCCGCGCATCCTGTCGGTCGAGGATTAGCGCCCGCCGACCATCAGCCAGTTCTTCGCCGCCGATGATCGCCTGATGGGCGAGTTCACCGTCGAACGCCGCGTGGTCGTGCCTCTCGCGCGCATCCCGCACCATCTCATCCAGGCCTTCCTCGCCGCCGAGGACAAACGCTTCTTCGCCCACGACGGCGTCGATTATGTGGCCACCGGCCGCGCCTTCCTGGCCAACGCGCTCGCCGGACGCACCGTTCAGGGCGCGTCAACGCTCACCCAGCAGCTCTGCAAGACGCTGGTCGGGCGCGAGAAGTCCTACGTTCGCAAGGCGCGCGAGGCCATCCTCGCCCGGCGCACCGAGGCCGTGCTGAGCAAGCTGGAGATCCTGCGCCTTTACCTCAACCAGATCTACCTGGGCCACGGCGCCTACGGGGTGCAGGCGGCGGCGCGCAATTACTTCGGCAAGGATGTGTTTCAACTCGACCTCGCCGAAGCCGCGATGCTGGCCGGGCTGCCCCCGCAACCGGGCAAGCTCAACCCGGTGCTCGATCCCAAAGGCGCCCGCCGCCGCCAACGCTACGTGCTCGACCGCATGGTTGAAGAGGGCTTCATCACCCGCGCCGAAGCCGACACCGCCTTCGCCGAGCCGCTCGACGTCAAGTCCGAGCAGCCGTCGGTCTTCGACGAAGGCGCGCCCTACTACGCCGAGCATGTCCGCAAGGAGATCCAGGCCCGCTACGGCTACGACGCACTCAACGGCGATGGATTGCGCGTCTACCTCGCCGTCGACGCCGACCGCCAGCGCGCCGCCCAGGGGGCATTGCAGGACGGCCTGCATGCCATGGGCGATCGCCAGGGCTATGCCGGCCCGATCGCCCACCTCGAGCCCGACGAGACCGACGATTTCGTCGCCCGCGCCAGTGCGCTGTACCACGGTCCCGAAGCGCTTGCCGAAGGCGCCTGGTACTTCGCCTTGGTCGACGCCGTCGAAAAATCGGGCGCCCAGGTCCGCATCGGCGCCTTGCAGGCGACGCTGCCCCTCAAACGGGGGGCGAGCTGGGCCATGCCTTTTGATATCGAAGCCGAAGCGAACACCGGCCATCTGACCGACGTGCGCGACGCTTTGAAGCCGGGCGATGTTGTCCTCGTGCGCCACCTCGCACCGAAGGGCGAGGCCGCCGATGCCACGCCCGCCGTCCGGCTCGGTCAAATCCCGCCCGTGCAAGGCGCGCTGATGGCCCTCGAAGCCGGCACCGGCCACGTCTCGGCCATGGTCGGGGGCTTCGACTTCGACCAAAGCGAGTACAACCGCGCCTTCCAGGGCTGCCGACAGCCCGGCTCGGTCTTCAAGCCCATCGTCTACAGCCTCGCGCTCGACCGCGACTACACCCTCGCCACGCCCATCGACGACACCCCGATCACCGTCTACGACCGCAAGGAGCAGTACATCTGGAAGCCGCGCAACTTCGGCGGCCAGTACAAAGGCGCCGTGCTGCTCCGCGACGCGCTGATCCACTCGATGAACATCCCGGCCATCCGCGTCATCCGCCACGTCGGCCCCGACGCCGCCGCTGAGTGGGCCGCGTATCTCGGCATCACCACGCCGATGTATCCCGACCAGTCGCTCGTGCTCGGCAGCTCCTGCGTGTACCCGTGGGACATGGTCCAGGTCTACGCCACCTTCGCCGCCCGCGGCCGCCGCCCACGCCCGGTCTTCATCCGCCGTGTCGAAGACCGCGACGGCCGCGTCCTCGAAGACCGCACCCATTTCGCCGACCCCTGGGCCCCGGTCAGCGCCCGCCTCGATGGCATGCTGCGCGCCGCCTTCGAGCCACCGCCCCGCGCGCTCTCCGAGCAGACCGCCTATCTCATGCAGACCGCGCTGGCCCAGGTCGTCGAGTCCGGCACCGCGGTCAAGGCCCGCAAGCTCGGCAAACCCGCCGGCGGCAAGACCGGCACCACCGACGCCTACGACGCCTGGTTCCTCGGCTTCACCGAGGGCCTCACCACCGGCGTCTGGGTCGGCAGCGACCACAACAAGCGCAAGCTCGGCAAGGGCGAAACCGGCGGCAAGGTCGCCCTGCCCATCTGGCTGCGCTTCATGCAGGCGGCGCTCGAAGATGTGCCACAGGACGCCTTCACCGACGCGCTACCTGAGGGCATCGAGTATCATCGCATTGATGTGGAGTCCGGCCTGCTCGCTCCGTCTGGGAACCGAGCCTTGAATCTGCCGTTCAGGCAGGGTACGGAGCCCACCGAGTTCGCCCGCGAGGCGGGCAGCTTCGACAATCGAGATCTCGACCTCGTCGAGGGCAGGTTCTGATGCTCCCCTTCGGTATCGGCTTCAGCGAAGTTCTGATCATCCTGGTCGTGCTCCTGCTGGTCGTCGGCCCGGGCAAGCTCCCGGACATCGCGCGCACGCTCGGCAAGGGCGTGCGCGCCGCGCGGCGCGCCGGGCAGGAGCTGCGCGACGCCATCG
>JAGQJJ010000759.1 GCA_020430675.1 Myxococcales bacterium | reverse complement strand
GCATCACACCGACCGATCACGTCGCCGGCAACGCGCTGGCGTTTGCCATCCGCGACCGCTACCCCGTCAGCACCGGGCACACGCTGATCATGCCCACGCGCCACGTCGCCACCTGGTTCGATGCGACCACCGATGAGCAGGCGGCGATGATGGCGCTGGCCGCCGAAGTCAAAGCCGACCTCGACGCCCGGTGCGCGCCGGATGGGTACAACCTGGGGCTCAACGTCGGCGAAGCGGCCGGGCAGACGGTCATGCATCTGCACCTGCATGTCATCCCGCGGTATCGCCACGACGTCGACGACCCGCGCGGCGGCGTGCGCTACGTCATCCCCGAGCGCGGCAATTACCTGCGCCCCGGCTTTTGCCCCGCGCCCTTCGATCGACCGCGCGGGCTGGCCACGGGCGGGCGCGCCGATCCCTTCGCCGCCCACCTCGCGCCCCTGTTTGCTGCCGCCGATCGCATCGACGTGCTCACCGCCTTCGCCCAGACCAGCGGCGTGACCTGGCTGCGCGGCTGGCTGCTCTCGGCCATGGACCGCGGCGCCCGCATCCGCGTGCTGATCGGCGATTACCTCGAAGTCACCGCGCCCGACGCGCTGGCTGCGCTGCTCGACCTGAGCCAGAGCACGCTCGACGCCCCGCAACTTGAGCTGCGGGTCGCGGAAGCCGAGGCGCTCAAGCGCCAGGGCATCGGCACGACCTTTCACCCCAAGGCCTGGATCTTCGGCGCCGGCCCCCGCACGACGGCGTTTGTCGGCAGCAGCAACCTGTCGAAGCCCGCGCTCACCGATGGCATCGAGTGGAACCTGCGCGTCGACAGCGCCGCCGATGGCGCCCGGACGACCGCGATCACCGCGGCGTTCGACGCGCTCTGGCAGCGCGCGCGCCCGGTCGACGACGACTGGCTCGATGACTACCGGCGTCGCATCGCCGACCGAGGGTCGCCGCCGATCCCGTTCGACCTGGACGACGACGCCGCCGACGCGGTGCCCGAACCCCGCGACGTGCAGATCGAGGCGCTCGCCGCGCTCGCCGCTGACCGCGCCGAAGGCCGCCGCCGCGCGCTGTGCGTGCTGGCGACGGGGCTGGGCAAGACCTGGCTGGCGGCCTTTGATGTGCGGGCCTTCCGCGATGAGACGGGCCGCCGGCCGCGCGTCCTCTTCCTGGCGCACCGCTTCGAGCTGCTGCGTCAGGCGGCCACGACGTTCCGCCGCCTCTTTCCCGACGGTCACTTCGTAATCTTCGCGGGCGCCCACGACCAACTGGACGGCGACGTCGTCTTCGCGATGGTGCAGAAGCTCGCCCGCCCCGAGCATCTGGCCCGGGTCGCGCCTGATGCCTTCGACTATGTCATCGTCGACGAGGTGCACCACGCCGACGCCACCACCTGGCGGCGCATCATCGACCATCTCGCGCCGCGCTTCCTGCTCGGCCTGACCGCCACGCCCGAGCGCGCTGATGCGGGCGACATCTTCGGCCTGTTCGACGATCACATCGCCTTTCGGGCCGACATCGGGCTGGGCATCGGCCTCAAGCATCTGGTGCCCTTCCACTACTTCGGGCTGACCGATCCCACCGACTACGCGCCCATTCCCTGGCGCAACCATCGCTTCGACCCCGCGAGACTGGCCGCCGCCGTGCAGACGCAAGCCCGCATGGCGCGCCTTTGGGCGGCGTGGCAGGCCCACCCGGCGCAGCGCACGCTGGTCTTCTGCTGCTCGATCGAGCACGCCCACTTCGTCTGCGATTGGCTGGTCGCGCAGGGCCTGCGCGCGGTCGCGGTCCATTCGCAGCCCGGCAGCCACGACCGGGCCGACGCGCTGCTCGGCCTCAAAGAAGGCCGCTTCGATGCGCTCTGCGCGGTCGACCTGTTCAACGAAGGCATCGACGTGCCCACGCTCGATCGCGTGGTGATGCTGCGCCCGACCGAGTCGTCGGTGATCTTCCTGCAGCAGCTCGGCCGCGGGCTGCGCCGCGCGGAAGGCAAAGCGGCGCTGACCGTGCTCGACTTCGTCGGCAACCACCATGTCTTCCTCGAACGCCTGCGCACCCTGCTCAACCTGACCCCACGCGGCACGACGGGCGTCCGGGCGTTCCTCGGCGGCGCCGCGCCCGAGCTGCCCGAGGGCTGCACGGTCAACATGGACCTGGCCGCCATCGACCTGCTGCGCGAGCTGATGCCTTCGAGCGCGTCGGCGCTGGCGGTGATGGCCTATCGCGACCTGCGGGCGGCCCGCGGGGTGCGGCCCACCGCCGGCGAGCTGTATCGCAACGGCCACAACCCGTCTCGCATGGCAGGGCATCGTGCCTGGTTCGACTTTGTGGCGGCCGAAGAGGGCGCGACATGGGACGCGGACGAGCGCGCCGCTTATGAGGCAGGTCACGAGTGGCTGGCCACCGTCGGGGCCACCCAGATGACGCGCTGCTACAAGATGGTCGTGCTCGAAGTGCTCGCCGAGGCCGATGCTTTCGTCGAAGGCATGCCCGTGCCCGAGCTGGCGCGGCGCTGCCATGATTATCTGCGGCGCGCGCCCGAGCTGGCGGCCGATATGGAGGGCCTGCAGACGCTGCCCGACCCCGATGACGCAGACGCCTTCCTGGCCTATTGGCGCCGCAATCCCATCACCGCCTGGACCAATCCGAGTCACGCGCGTGTGTGGTTTCAGGTCGTCGACGACCGCTTCGTGCCCGCGCTGCCGTTGCCCGACGACGCCAGCGCGCGCGACGCGCTCATTCGCATGACCGGTGAGCTGGTCGGCTGGCGGCTGGCCCGATATCGACGCCAGGCCCTCGACGCGCGCGCCGCGCCCTTCGAATGCGCCGTCGTGTCGGGGCCGGCCCTCGCCCTGCCCGACCGCGCCCGCCACCCGGCTCTGCCCCGCGGCGGCGTCGGCGTCACGCTGCCCGAGGGGGCGCGA
>JAGQJJ010000758.1 GCA_020430675.1 Myxococcales bacterium | reverse complement strand
GCAGTTGAGCAACTCGGCGATGCAGAAGCTCACCCGCGCCCCGTGGCCCGGCAACGTGCGACAGCTCGAAAACGCGATGAAGTCGTCGGCGCTGCTGTCCCGCACCGAGATCATCACCGGGGCCGAGCTGCGCATCCCCGAAGAAATCGGGCGGCCGCGCATATCGGTGGAAGAAGCCGACGATGGCCCGCCCCTGCAGCCCGCAGCGTCGAGTCCCGGCCTGCCCGCGCCGTCGGCGTCGATGTCGGGCTCGGCGACGCCCCAGAGCTTCGAACTGCAGGCCAGCAGCAGTTCGGCGGATGCGGCCGCCTCGTCGTCGGCCAGCCGCATTCGCAATCGGTCGGACTGGGAGGCGCATGAAAAGGAGCGCATCCTGGGCGCGCTGATTCGCTGCAACTGGAACAAGACCCGCGCAGCGACGCTGCTCAACGTGTCGCGTCGCAACCTCTATCGCAAGATCGCCCGATATGGCATTGAGGGGACGATCTGAGTTGGCCGTGCTGCGCCGCGTGCCATGGGAGGCAAGATGCGGGTCGTCGTAACCGGGGCGACGGGTGTCGTTGGGCGCGCGTTGTGCGCGCGACTGGTCGCCGCGGGCCATGACGTGCGCGGGTTGGCCCGACCCTCGGCTTCGCTCGATGGAATGCCCGCCGGCGTCCGCATGGTGCGGGGCGACATCACGGTGGCTGAGACCCTGCCGGCGGTCGTGGAGTCGGCGCAGGTGGTCATCCACCTGGCGGGCGTGCAGACGGCCGCGCGGCGCAGCACCTTCCGCCGCGTCAATGTGGACGGGACTCGCAACATGCTCGATGCCTGCCGCGGCCGGGACGTCGAGCGCTTTGTCTTCTTGAGCAGCCTCAGCGCGCAGGGGCCATCGGCGCCGGGACACCCCCATGTCTTCGCCGGCGGCGAGCATCCGACGGACGGATTCGGCGAGAGCAAGCTGGCAGCCGAGAAGTTGGTCGCGGCTGCGTCGCCCGGCCTGCGGTCGACCATCCTGCGCCCTGCCGTTGTCTACGGACCGTCGGATCCGCGCCTGGCCGCGTTCGGCCGTCTGTTGAAGACCCGCGTCGCGCCGTTGGTGCCGGGCCTGGAGCTGAGCTTCCTGCATCGCGATGACCTCTGCGCGCTGATCGTGCAATTGACCGAGCTGCCATCGGCGCCTCTCGGCCCCTACTTCCTGAGCGACGGCGAACCCCTTTCCATGGAGCGCCTGGTCGATCTGTTCGAGCGTGCCGGAAAGGGTCCACCGGCCGTTCGGCTGCCGTTGCCGGCGATGCTCGTCGAGCGCCTGGCGCGATCCGTCGATCGCGCCTCGACGGCTGCGGGCATCGGCGGGCGAGTCCGTCGGCTCGCCCGCCTGCTCGCGGCGCCTGGCTGGGCATGCCGGCCAACCCTCGCCGAGCAGCAGCTTGGCTTCCGCCCGCAGAAGCGCCTCGAGTTTGAGCTGCCGGCCGCACTCGAAGGCCACTGATCGCGGCGCGCAAGCGCCCGTTGACCCCCCCAAACGTGACGCGCTCATCACCGCCGGCCAGGCGGCCAACGCACGCGACGTGTGCGCGCGCGGCCGGGGTGGAGGCAGGTATCGCCACCGACAAGCGCGATGCGGGTCAGCGGCGCCGCCCGCCGCAAAGGCGCGAACCGGCCGGCGCGTCCGTCAAACAGCCGCCATGGCGGCCGTCGTGAACCCGGGAATCATGCTGGGAGCCGAGGATCGGGAGCCACGACCGACGTATCTGCGACGTGGGGCGGCACTGTGAACGAGCGGCGCTCAGCCCCGGAAGACAGGGCCAGGCGTGACCTCGCATCGTCACGGCGCCTCATCCCAAGCTGGCGTGCCGGATCGCCGGCGACGCGCCCAGGACATGGTCGTCGCGTTGCACCTCAGTCGCGGGGCGGTCCCCTGCCCCGTTGGGGCTCACAGTGGTGCGCAAGTCCGTTGATTCCCCAAACGCACGGACGCGGCATCGCTGGCAAGGCCGAGAGCAGAGGCGATGCCCAAGCATCATCGAGCGGCCAAGCCCGCGACCCGACGGGGCGCAGGCCGGTCGCGCAGCGACGGTACGCCGCCAGCGGCGTCGCCGCCAAGCGCGACGGGGCCAACGGTGCCGCGCACCGCTGTCAGCGCTTCCCAGGGCGTTGCACCTCCAGCGTGTAAGGGGTGGGTTCAGCCGCCCGCGTCGAGATCCGAACGCGGTAGCGGCCCTTCGTCGACGCCTTGAAGCGCACGCGCTGCCGCGTCGAATCGGCCTCATGCGTGCCCGCTGGCTGGCGAGCGCGCGGCGGAAAGACGTCGACCGTGACGGCTCGGCCGGCGTCGTGCCTGGCGCTGACCTCAACCGCCTCACCGGCGTCGAGGCGCAGGTAGAACCAGTCGTCGTCACCCGCGCAGGTCACCGCTTCGACCGCTTTGTTGCGGGTGCTCTTGGCCCGACTGCGCACGTTGTTGGGCTCGAAGGCGTCGCCCCCGCAGGGGGCGTCTTGGGCGAGGCGCCCGGCGAAGGCAGGCGCGCTCAGCGCCGACCACATCATCCACCAAACCAGGATCTGCATTGTCACCTCCTCTGGGGGTCATGCCTGGTGTGCACCAAGCAAAAGCAGAGGGCGTGCCAACGAGTTAACCGGTTGATATTAAAAAAGATTCACTCTCGAAAAGGCCGCAAGAATGTGTCCAGGTCGTCCAGAATCCGGACGCACTGGACACCTGCCGATCGACAGCCGGGTCACCCCGGGCGCGGCGTGCGCTCGCGGTTCTTGAGCGCGTGGTACACCCCGAAGGCCCCGAGCGCGATGAAGGGAAGCGACAGGTACTGCCCCATCGTCAGCACCGAGCGGTCGGCTTCCAACGTTTGAAATTCTTTGATGAACTCGACGCAGAAACGCCCGGTGAAATAGGCGAGCAGGAAGAGCGCGCCCAACAAG
>JAGQJJ010000757.1 GCA_020430675.1 Myxococcales bacterium | reverse complement strand
CACCAGGCTCAGCAGGCCATCGATGATGAAGCGGATGGGATCGGCCAGGAACGCGTCGATGGCGTCGGCGATGCGCCCGACGAGGCCGCGGGCGGCCTGCCGACGCGCGTGGATCTGCTCGCGCACGTCCTGCACGGCCGTCTGAGCACGATCGATCAAGTCGCGCTCGAAGTCGTCGCGGGCGGTCTGGGCGCGGCCCCGCAGGGCGTCGAGCTGCTCACCGATCGCCGCCGCCTCGCCCTGGGCCCAGCGCTGGAGCCCGGCCGGCAGACCGGCGACGATGGCGTCGATCACCAGCTCGGACGCCAGCTTGACGATGTCGACGTCCTCGGCGAACTCGGCGCGCCGCGCCTCGATGTAGGCCGGGCGCTCGTCTTCGGGCAACTCGGCGATCTTGTTGGCAAAGACCGCGTTGACCGCCGCCTCGGGCCCCATGACCGCGATCATCGCCTGCGGCAGCGCGAGGCAGCAATCGGGCTCGAAGCCGGGCCCGCACATCGCATAGAGACCGGCGCCGTACGCCTTGCGCACCACCACGCTGATGCGCGGCACCGTCGCTTCGCTGACCGCGCTGATCATCTTGGCCCCGTGGCGGATGATGCCCTCGCGCTCGACCTTGCTGCCGATCATGAAGCCCGGCACGTCGGCCAGGTAGAGCAGCGGCAGGTTGAAGGCGTCGCACAGGTTGATGAAGCGCGCGGCTTTGTCGGCGCTGTCGACAAAGAGCACGCCGCCCTTCTGGCGCGGGTTGTTGGCCAGGATGCCGATCGGGTGCCCATCGAGGCGCGCGAAGCCGACGATCAGCTCCTTGGCAAAGCGCTTCTTGATCTCAAGAAAGCTGTCGGCGTCGACCACCGCGTCGATCAGGTCGTGCATGTCGAACAGCTTGTTCTGCTGCGGGGGCACGATCTCATCGAGCGAAGGGGAGGGGGTCGGCGCTTTGGCCGCGGTGACCGGGGGCGTCTGGCCGAAGTGGCTCGGCAGGTACGACAGGTACTGCTGACACCACGTGAGGGCCTCGTCCTCGGTCTTGGCCAGCACGTCACCGCAGCCGCTCTCGGCGGTGTGCATCTTGGCCCCGCCCATCTCTTCGAGGGTGACCTTCTCGCCGATCACCATCTCGGCCATGCGCGGGCTGCCGAGATACATGCTGGCGTTCTTGTCGACCATGACCACGACGTCGCAGAACGCGGGGATGTAGGCGCCGCCGGCGGCGCTGGGGCCGAAGAGCAGGCAGACCTGGGGCACGACGCCGCTGAGCTGCACCTGGTTGTAGAAGATGCGCCCGGCGCCGCGGCGGCCGGGGAACATCTCGACCTGATCGGTGATGCGCGCGCCGGCCGAGTCGACCAGGTAGATCAGGGGGCACGACCGCTTGCGGGCCACCTCTTGAATGCGGATGATCTTCTCGACGGTGCGTGCGCCCCAGCTGCCCGCCTTCACGGTGCTGTCATTGGCCATGACCGCGACCGGCCTTCCGTCGATGCGCCCGAGGCCGGTGACCACGCCGTCGGCGGGCAGATCGCCGGCCAACGCGTTGGCGAGGGCACCCTCTTCGACGAAGCTGCCCGCGTCCAGCAGTCGGGCGAGCCGCTCGCGCACGAAGAGCTTGCCGCGGGCCGCGTTGGCCTCGTGGTACTTCGGGCGGCCGCCCTGATGCACCGTGTCGAGAAGTTCGTTGAGCCGGGCCGATGTGGTCGACATGCCAGTCCTCCAATCGCGCATCGATGGCCGTGGGAACTACCATGACGCCGCACGGTCGGGTAGTCCCGATGCCGCCGCTGCCCATTGACCGGGCGCGCCGGCTTTGGCTCGATGACGCGACGGCGCGGACGCATCCGCGGGAGGCCGGCATGGAGAGCGAAGAGGAAGAAGAGGCGCGGGGGCTGGCGGCGATCGAGCGTCGCCGGCGCATGCGTTTGCTCGTCGTTGGCCTGTTTGCGGCCGGGGTCATCAGCACCATGTTGTGGACGCGCGGCGGCGAAGACCGCGGCGTGCTCGACTGCGGCGACCTGTCAATGCGCCCGACCACGCCCGACGCACCGCCGCTGCCGCATGATCGCCATTGCCGCCTCGTGGGCATGGTGCAATCCGATGTGGTGCTCTCGATGGGCAAAGAGACCCCGGGCGTGCAAGACCCGATCGCCAGAAAGGTGGGGTTGCGCTACTTCGTGAAGCTCGACGGCGCGCCGGTGGTGGCGGTGCTCGCGGGCGGCGACCCGCAGGTCGAGGCCTGGCGCGTGCCGCGGGACAGCCTGCTCGGCTACCGTATCGAAGGGGTGGGGCGCATTTTCGACCCAACGCGCGAGAAGGGCTACGACCTGCTCGGCGCCACGCTGCTGGCCCATTTTCACCTGCCCGCCGATGGCAGCCTGCGCGTATTCGACACCGCCGACCGGCCCTGACCACCCGATCCACGCCCGATTCGGCACATTTTATGCGTTTGACGTCGTTTTTCGGACGATGATCATTGCCATTACCCTTGTGGATCGCTAGTGTGCTGGCCGACGTGTCGATAGGTTAGATGATGCGTCAGGACCGGCGCGGCAACACCCGAACGCGCGAGGCCTGAATGACCGGTTGGAATCGGGTGGAGTCGCATCGTGAAGAACATCTACGTAGGCAACCTGTCCTTCCGCACGACGGACGATCAGTTGCGCAGCGTTTTCGAGCAGTATGGCACCGTTGAGCGGGCCAATGTCATCATGGACCGTGAGACCGGGCGTTCGCGGGGCTTCGGCTTCGTCGAAATGCCGGACGACGGCGAAGCATCCACAGCCATCGAGCAGCTGGACGGCTTCGACTTCGAAGGTCGTCGCCTTCGGGTGAACGAAGCCCGTCCGCGTGAAGGCGGTGGCGGCGGCGGCGGCGGCGGCGGTGGTCGTTCGTTCGGCCGTGGCGGCGGTGGCGGTGATCGCGGCG
>JAGQJJ010000075.1 GCA_020430675.1 Myxococcales bacterium | reverse complement strand
TGACGGGCGGTCCACTTCCGCCAGCAGATCCACATGGCTCAGCAGCGCCAGCACCCGAGCATCGAGCTTGTCGTGCTTGATCTGCGTCGCCCCGATCGCCTTCGTTTTGCCCGGGTCAACCACATGGACCTCATGGCCCAGCTCGGTCAGCACGTCGGCCACAAAGAACGCCTTCGTGCTCGCCTCCACCACGATGCGCATCCGCTCTTGCCCGCCGAACAGCGCTTCCAAGTCCGCAACTCGCGTCCGAACACGGCCCTCCGCGAGCCGCTCCCGCCGCTCGCCCAACACACAGAAATGGCTGTACTTCTTCCCCAGATCGAGACCACAGTTCTTCACGGTCGGTTACTCCGTTGACGTTGTCTGTCTAAACAGCAGATGCGCCTCCTGGCGCCCACGCTGCTTGGAGAGCCGGCCGCCTTACCCCATCAGAACGAGAGCATCGCCCCGATGGCCGCGATGCGCTCCGAGACGCGGGCCTTGCGCGTTGGGGCGGGCTCATCGTTCTCTGCCAGGTCGACCGCGTCGATCGGGCCGGGGCGGTGGGTCAGCAGGCCGCCGACATCATCAAACATATTGACCAGCCGAGCGAGGCCACGCAGCTCTTGATCGAGCGCCGCGCGCCGCGTCTCTTCGCGGCCGACGGCGTCTTCCTGGCCGGCGATGCTGGCGTCGAGACGGGCGAGGCGGGCGGCCAGCTCGTCGCGCAGGCGCCGCTGGCTGGCCAGCGCGCGCTCGTGGGCGCCGAGGGCGGCGCGCTCCGAAGCGACGCGCTGCCGGCTCTGCTGCTCGCGGTTGGCCAGCGCGTGGCGGAACTCGCGGGCGAATTCGAGCGGGTCGGGCACCTCGCCGACGTCGATCAGCGCATCGGCCACGGCGCGGGCGGCGCGATCGGCCCGGCCGGCGCCGCGCACGCTGGTCGCCCAGCTCTCGGCGACGTGGCGCAGGGCGGCGAGGTCGTCGGCGAAGTCGGTGGCTTCATCGACCACCGGGCCTGGCGCGCCCACGAGGCCGTCGGGGCCGATCTGCAGCCTGCCGCCGAACGTCTGGCCGGCGGCGTGCTCGCGCGCCAGCTCGGCGCAGGCGCGGCAGACGGTGCGGGCGAAGGCGGCGGGATCGATATGAATGAAGGGCGCCGTCTCCTGCCGGCTCTGGTCCGGGCGGATGACGGTGAACTGGGTCTCGGTCGGGTGAGGAAAATCGGAGCGGGTCATAATAGATAACTCCCGCCAGCGGGCCCGAGGCGATTGGCCTCGAAGATCCCGGGCCTCTGCTGCGCGCCCATCCGTCCTTGGATGCGCGGGCCGTCGGCGCACAGCGCGATGAACCCCGTCGCGCGTCATGCGCGGCGGTGCGTTTGGTGAAAATATGAGGTTCGATACGATACGGTGTTTGGCGCGATCAGCGTCTTCGCATGACGTCCCCCAATCCGCTCAATCCGCACTTATCTCCCTATACCATATCTGGCCAGACCGCCGGCAACTTAACCGAGCCGGGGTCCTGCGTGCGGGACTCTACGGTTCAACCTGCAAAACGAAGCCGTCGCTGCTGCCCTGGCTCTCGACCCGGCCGGCGGCGCCGAAGTCCACGCCGCGCGTGCCGAAGATGCGGCCGGCGACGGCGATCTGGCCGTCAGGGCCGACGGCAACGTCGAGGCCGATCTCGCTGTTGTCGGTGCCGAAGCGGTTGCCGAACAGCCAGGCGCCGTCGCGGTCGAGCTTGACGATGAAGATGTCGGTGCGGCCGGCGCTGTTGAGCGGCGGGCCGTCGCCGAAGCGCGCGATGCCCGACAGCGGGCCGGTCAGGTAGAGGTTGTTGTCGGGGTCGGTGGCGAGCGCGCTCCAGGTGTTGGTGTCGAAGTCGGTATCGAACTGGTTGGTCTCGTCGCCATAGCGCTGCGCCCAGCGCACCGAGCCGTCGGCGTTGAAGGCGGCGATGAAGTAATCGAGCGAGCCGGCGCTGCGCACCTGCTGGTCGCCGAAGTCGACCACGCCGCTCAGGTAGCCGGTGATGGCAAACTCGCCGGTCGCCGGGCTGGCGACCAGGTCGAACGGGAAATCATCGCCGTCGCCGCCATAGCGCCTTGCCCATTGCAGGAAGCCGAAGTTGTCGAAGGCGGCGACGAAGATGTCGCGCAGGCCGGCGCTCACCAGCTCGTTGTCGCCGATGTGGATCGTCTCTTCAAAGCGCCCGGTGAGCAGGATCTGGCCCTCGGCGCCGACGCCGACGCCGAAGCCGTAATCGTCGCCGGGGCCGCCGATCTGCTTCGAGAAGATATGGGCGCCGTTCTGCCCGTTGAGCTTGAGCAGGAAGGCGTCGCGCAGGCCGGCGGTGGCAAAGGGGCCGCCGCCGAAGTCGGCCACGCCGCTGAAGGTGCCGGTCACGAGCAGGTCGCCGTTGCCGTCGACCGCCATGCGCTCGGCGCGGTCGGGGTCGAGGCCGCCGAACATGCGGCTCCACAGGTAGTCGCCGTTGTTGTCGAGCTTGGCGACGAAGATGTCGTCGGTGCCCACGCCGTCGTGCACCGGGCCGCCGAAGGTGATGGTGCCGAACGCGCGGCCGAGCAGGTAGATGTTGTCGTCGGCGTCGACCATGACCTGGGTGGCGTACTGGTTGCTGCTGTCGCCGTAACGCTTGCTCCACATCGGGTTGCCGAAGCGGTCGTATTTGGCGAGCACGATGTCGGCCTTGGTGCCGTCGGCGACGAGCGGATCACCGCCCACGCCGATCGTGTTCTCGAAGTCGCCCAACATGAAGACGTTGCCCGCCGAGTCGATGGCCACGCTGCGCGCGCTCTGCGCGCCGCCGTCGCCGAAGGCCAGGCTCCAGGTCTGGCCGCAGGCGGGCGTGCTGCCGTTGCAGTCCTCGTCGACCTCGGGGGTGCGGCAGTCTTCGACCGAGGGCAGCACCTGGCCCTGGCAGGGGCCAAAGCTGGCGCCGTCGGGCGCGCACGTGCGCATGCCGGGCGCGCAGGGCGCGACGCCGCGGGTGTGGTCGGGGCCGGAGTAGCAGGCTTCGGTCTCGCCCGGGGTGCAGACCATCTCGGGCGGCGCCATGTCGCGCGGCGGGGGCGGCGGGCCGCGGTCGGGCGGCACGCCCAGGTCGCCGACGGGCGGGGGCGGCGGCGGCAGCAGGCCGCTGATCCAGTCGCGCACGCAGCGCACTTCGTCTTCGCTGAGCGGCATCTGGCCGAGCGGCATGCGCGCCCCGCACTCGGGCACGCCCGCGATCTTGGTGTAGAGCACGCTCTGCGTCGGGTCGGACGGGTCGGCCAGCGTGCCGGGGCATTGCGCGGCGACGGCAAGCGAGACGCGATCCTCGACGCCGCTGGCGATCAGATCGAGCCGCGCGGCGGGGGTTGAGCCCTCGTGGCAGACCGGCGTGCCGCAGCGCTGCTTGAACAGGGCGCTGACGTCGCATTGCGGGCCCATCGCGTCGAGTCCGCCGTCGGTGGCGCCCTGCGTGGCGTCGACGTTGGCCGCGGTCTCGTCATCGCAGCCGAGGGGGGCGCAGCACAGCAGCAGCCACGCGATCCGGCCGGGGATGCGCATCACAAGTTCTCCTCGGAGTGGGGTCAGACGAGGCCGCTGAGCGGGCCGGTGCCGTAGTCGGCGGTGCCGAAGGTGTCGGCGTCGATGCCAAAGGCCTGCAACAGCGAGACGAGCAGCAGGTTATGGCCCACGCGCCCGTCGTTGGCGAGGTAGCGTCCGGTGCGGAAGTGGCCGCCGGCGCTGCCCGCGAGAACGTAGGGCATGTCGTTGCGGTCGTGGTTGTTGCCCTTGGCCTGCTCGTTGGTCCAGAGGATGACCGTATTGTCGAAGACCGTGCCGTCGCCCTCGGGGATGGCCTTGAGGCGGTCGATCAGGCCCGCGAGCTGCTCGGCGTACCAGGCGTTGATGCGCGTGTTCTGGGCCACCTTCACGCGGTCTTCGTCGCCCTTGTGCGCCAGCGGGTGATGGCCCTCGCGGATGTCGCTGCCGAGCCAGTTGAAGACGACTTCGCTGGTCGAGCGCGTCCACATCATGCTGGCGACGCGCGTGAGGTCGCAGGCGAGCGCCATGGCCATCAGGTCGAGCTGCATCTCGCCGACAAACGGCATGTTGCTCGCCCGCATCACGTCGACCCGCGCGCCCAGGTCGATGGGCTGGCAGGCGCCGCCGAACTGCACCGAGCCGCGATCGAGGCGGTCCTGAATGGTGCGGATCGACTCCATATGCGCTTGCAGCTTGAGGCGGTCTTCAACGCCGAGGCGGTCGTGCAGGCGCCGGTACTGGCCCATGACCGCGTCGAGCATGGCCCGGCGCCGCAGGTTCTGCTTGTTGGTGGCCTCGGCGTCGGCGCCCGCGTCGCCGAAGAGGCGGTCGTACATCGCGTACGGGTCGTTCTCGGGCGGCACGGGCTGGCCGGCGCCGCGGTACGAGATGCGCGACTTGACGTCCGAGCCGTCGACCAGCACGCCGAACTCGAGCGACGAGAAGCGCGTCTCGCCGGCGAAGTGGCGGGCGATCTCCTGATCGATCGAGATATTGTTCGCCCAGCCCGCCGACTGGCCGGCGTCGCCGGGGAAGTCGCCCTCTTGCAGCGGCACGCCGGTCAGGCAGGTGCCGGTGCCTTTCTGGTGGGCGTCGCCCGGGCCATCGAGTGACGCCAGCAGGTCGAGGCCGCCCACGATCAGCAGGTCTTCGCGGTGGCGCGCCAGCGGTTCGAGGATGGGCGAGAGCACAAAGTCGGTCTCGCCGCCGGTGGGCCAGAAGTTGGCCGGCACGGTGCCGTTGGGCGTGTACATCAGCAGGAAACGCTTGGGGAATCCGCCGACTCCCTGGGCGCGCGCGGGGGCCGGGCGCATGGCTTCGAGGAAGGGCAGGGCCATCGCCGCGCCGCCGAGGCCGCGCAGCACCGCCCGTCGGCTGATGGGTTTGCGCAGCAACATCATTCGCCTCCCGGGACGACGACGCGCCGATAGCGGAAGGCGTCGGTTTGGGGCAGGGTCACGAGCAGCTCGCGGATGTCGCGGCCGCTGTCTTCAAACGTCGAGCGCAGGGTGGCCAGGGTGCAGGCGTCGTCGACCGTCTCGACGCGGCCCTGGCCGAAGCGGAACCACTGCCGCACCACGCAGTCGCGCACCTGCTCGCTGCCGGCGAGGCGCTCGCCGAGGCCGACGACGCCGTCGAACGGGCCGTCGATGTCGACCGTCTCGAACATGTTGCCGGTGTCATCGATGGGCAGGCCCCACTCGGTCTCGCGGTAGCGGCCGAGGCCGTCGAACGACTCGAAGCCGAAGCCGATCTCGTCGATCATGCGGTGGCAGCCGGCGCAGAGCGGGTCGGTCTTGTGCTGGGCGAACTGCTGCCGCGTGGTCTGCGTCTCGTCGACGAGCGGCGCCTCGGGCACGATGTCGGGCGGCGGCGGTGGAATCTGACAGAGCAGCCGTTTGCGCACGAAGAGGCCGCGGTGAATCGGCGACGAGCGGTCGGGCTTCGAGTGCAGCGCGAGCAGGCCGGCCTGGCTGAGAAAGCCCGAGTAGATCGCCGGGTCGAGGTCGACCTCTTCGAAGTCGTCGCCCTCGGGCCCTGAGACGCCGTACCACTCGGCGAGGCGGCGGTTCATCATCGAGTAGGGCGCGGTGAACAGGGCCGACATGGTGCCCTCGCCGTCGAAGATGACGTGCTCGATAAAGCGCTCGGCCTCTTCCTGGAGCAGCGGCAGCAGGGTCTCGTCGTAGTCGGGGTAGATCTCGGGGTTCTTGCCGAACGCCTTGATGTGCTCGATCTCGTCGAGGCCGAGCCACTGGCGGTGGAAGGTCTTGACCGCCTCGCGAGCGCGCGGCGTGGCCAGCAGGCGCCGGGCCTGGGCTTCGATCTGCTCGGCGGTGTGCAGCTCGCCGCGGGCGGCGGCTTCGAAGAGGCCCTCGTCGGGCATGGTGTTCCAGAAGAAGTACGAGAGCCGCGTGGCGATCTCGTAGTCGGTCAGGGCGGTCACGTCGGGCGCGGCGTCAGGCACCTGCTCGCCGTCGCCGAACTCGACGCGGTAGAGGAAATGCGGCGATTGCAGCATCGCCGCCAGCATCAGCTCGAAGCCGGCGCGGGCGTCGAAGTCGCCCTCGCCGAGCGCGGCGCCCTGGTCGAAGAGGTCGAGGCATTCCTGGATCTCGTCGGCGGCGAGCGGGCGGCGCCAGGCGCGCAGGCCGAACGACTGGATGAAGACGCGCACCGAGGCTTCGCAGGTGGCGGCGTCGCTTGGGGCCGGGCAGCCGGCCAGCGTGGGCAGGCGGCGCTCGGCGGTGCGCGCGGCGAGGGTCTCCGCGGCGTTGAGGTAGTTCTCGGCGAGCAGCGGGCTGACCGACTGCGCGGCGGCCTGGTTGTCGAAGCCGCCGGCTTCTTCATCGGGCGGGAAGGCGCGCGCCGGCCGCGAGGTGTCGCTGAGCAGCTGGGAGACGGTGTTGTCGTACTCGACGCGCGTGAGGCGGCGCAGCGGCGCCGGGCCGGGCTGGATCGGGCCGGAGCAGGCCTGCAGCTCGTCGGGTGGCGGGGCCATGTCGGGCAGCTCGGGCACCGGATCGGCGGTCTGGCCATCGCAGCCGAGCGCGGCGGCGCCGAGCAACAGCGCGGCGAGCCAGCGGCTCGATGGGCCGCGAGCGCGAGGGTTGGGCGTGATTTCGGTTTTGCGGGACATGGCAGGCTCCTCGAAGCAGCTCGACCTGTCCGCGGCGACGAGCTCGTCAAGGTCGGCGCAGGAAGACCCCCATCGGCCGCCCCCGCACCTCGGTTCGATGCAATGCAGCCACGATACGGTTCCGGGTATGGCAGGGCAAATCCGGGACGGCCCGCAGGCAGCTCGGCGTCAATCATTTGACGATTCGGGCGGATGCGGTGGGTCTGGAGTTTGCCAACCGCCCAAGATCATGGTGACGTTGCGCGGCCGGATTTGCGCCAGCCGGGGAGGGGGTCGAAGGCGGTGATGCGCAAGACAGTCACGTCCACCCACAGCAGGTCGCCCGCGATCGGGCTGTCGTTGCTGATGTGCCTGGTGGTGGCGATGGCCGCGGACCTGTTCGGCTGGAGCGCCGCGCTCGATGCCGAGCTGGGCGCGGTCTGGTTCACCCTGCGCGGCGAGCGCCGCAGCGCGCATCGCGTGGTGCTGGTGGCCGCCGACCCCGAGACGGTCGCGACCTGGGGGCCGCCGCCGTGGCCGGCCGAGCGCGAGGACGAGGTGCGCACGCAGGTGCAGCGGCACGGGCCGATGCAGGTGGTGCTGGTCGAGCCGGGCCGGGTCTTCTCGTCCGCCAAGATCGAGCCGCTGCCGCCGCCGCCGATGTCGTCGGTGGGACTGACGGCGCTGCCGGGGGCCTGGGTGGGCCTCGACGGCGTCGACCGGGTCGCCATCAACTACATCGGCGCGCCGCAGCGCGTGCCCACGGTGTCGATGGCCGGCGTCGCCAAAGGCGCCATTCCCACCGCGTTTTTTGCCGATCGGGTGGTGGTCGTCGGTTTGACCGATCCGCGCTTTGCCAACCGCTGGCCGACGCCGGTCGGCTGGGCGACCCCCGCGCATCTGGTGGCGCACGCGCTGTCGGGGCTGGACGACGGCGTGGCCTTGCACGCGCCGCCGTTCTGGCTGCGCTGGTTGCTGCTGCTGCCCTTCGCCGCGCTGGCGCTGCTCGTCGGCGGGCGCGGTCGTGCGCTGCGGGCGTGGGTGGTGCCGTCGCTCATCGCGGGGGTGGTGATCGCGCTCGACGGCGCCTCGTTTGCTCATGGGGTGGTGCGCCTCGGCGCGGCGACCACGCTGTTTGCGCTGCTCAACGCCGCGATCGTCAACGTGAATCGCCGCTATCGCCTGCTGAAGCTGACGCTGGCGGTGATCCGCCAGGTGACCGCGGCGCGGCGGCGCGACGAGGCGGATCATCAGCGCGATGACTCGATGCGCTGGCAGCGCCTGGCCGGACTGTGCCGCGATGCGTTCGGGGCCAATGGCGCCGCGCTTGGGGTGCTGGCGGCGGACCAGAAGACGATCGAGTACCGGGGCTTTGTCGGCATCGCGCCCGAGGCGCTGATCGGCCGGGCCCATGACCGCACGCTGCCGCCCTATGCCGCGGCTTTTGCCCGCGGGCGCCCGATGCCCACGGTGCGCATGGGCAGCGCCGATCAAGACGTGCGCACGTTGCTCATCCCCCTGATGGACCACGACGTGCCGGTCGGGGTGTGGCTGCTCAACATCACCGAAGGCAAGCTGCTGGCACCCGAGAGCCGCGCGCTGGAGCGCATGCAGGAGCGCATCGGGCGGTTGGTGGCGCGCATGATTCGGGCGCGGGTCGGGGGCGCAGGCTCGCCGCTCGACGTCAGCGAGGCGCAGCGGGGCGTGGGCGCGCTGGCCCGGCATCTGTCGTTGCTGCAATCGGCCTGCGAGCAGATGCCCGATGGCCTGCTGATCGCCGATCTGTGGGGTGAGATTCGCCTGATCAATGACCAGATGCGGGCCCGGGTGTCTGAGGCGGCCGGCGAGGCGGCGGCGCGCATCACCCGGCAGGGCATCGTCGAGACGCTGGCGGCGCTCTGCGGCTGGCCACCGATGCGGGCCCACAGCGAGGTCGCGGCGGTGCTCGGCGAGCGCGACGAGGTGCGCCCGGTGCCCGGCCTGCGGTTGCGGCGGCTCGATGTGGTTGAAGAGGGCCCGTCCGGCGGGCCGGCGACGTTCTTCCTGCTCACCGCGTTTGCCGCCGGGGTGGTCGAAGCCACCGCCGGGCCGGTGCCCGATGATGAGGGCCCGGTGCGCATCGACGTGCGCGCGCTGTTGCTGCGCACCGGTCGCGGCGCGGGCGCTGAGGGCATGCGCATCGAGTACGAGTTCTCGGACCCGACGCCGCGCGTGGAGTGCGACGCGGCGGCGCTCGAAGCGGCGCTCGACGCGCTGTTCGCCGAGATCGCGCGCTACAGCGCGGTCGGCGCCATCACCACGGTGAGCGTCACCGCGGGCGAGGGCGAGGTGCAGGTGCTGTTGATGAACGACAGCTACGCCGTGCCGCGCGAGGCGCTGACCGACCTGTTCTCGGACGGCGGGCGCAGCCGTGGCGCGGTGACCGAGCGGGTGCAGATCGCGCGCGACGCGGCGACGCGCGCGGGCGGCCGCCTGGACGCGACCAGCGATCCGCGCAGCGGCGTCGTCTTCCATCTGGCGCTGCCCGCCGTCGAGGCCGAGGCGCGCTGAATGGAATCGGAGGTCTTTCAGCTTCTGCCAGCGCGCGGCATCGACCGCTCGCTGTTGCTGGCGGTGCTCGCGGGCCTCTGGATTCTGTTTTTCTTCGCTGAGGTCTACGGCTGGGTCTTCACCGGGCTGGTGGTGCCCGGCTACCTGGCCGCGGTTTTTGTGGTGCAGCCGGTCTCGGGCGCGGCGATCGTCACCGAGGGGCTGCTGACCTTCCTGCTCGCCCGCGGCATCAGCGATCTGCTGGCCCGCACCGGCGCGTGGAGCCGCTTCTTCGGTCGCGAGCGCTTCTTCTTGATCCTGCTGATCAGCGTGCTCGTCCGGCAGCATTGCGAGCTGTGGCTGTTTCCGCTCGGCATCGAGGTGCTCGGCGAGCGGTTTGGCGTCGAGCTGACCTTCCAGCACGAGTTCTTCGGGGTCGGTCTGGTGCTGGTGCCCCTGCTCAGCAATATGTTCTGGAAGCTCTCGACCTGGCGCGGCCTCGTGCAGATCGGGGTGCCCACCGCCCTGACCTATGCCCTGCTGGCGCTGGTCATCCTGCCGTTGACCAACTACGGGCTGACCAGCCTGGAGCTGACCTACGAGGACGTGGCGGTCAACTTCCTCGGCACGGCCAAGATCTACATCATTCTGCTGGTGACGGCGTTCCTCGCCGCGCAGATGAACCTCTACGCGGGCTGGGATTACGGCGGCATTCTGGTGCCGGCGCTGCTCGCCGTGGCGTGGTTCACCCCGCTCAAGGTGCTGACGACCGTCGCCGAGGCCCTGGTGCTGGCCGCGGTCGTGTCGCAGGCCATGCGCGTCTGGCCGCTGCGCAAGCTGAACCTGGAGAGCGGCCGCAAGATGGTGGTGGTCTTCACCATCGGCTTTGAGCTCAAGGTGGCCATCGCGTGGGGCATCGGCGATGCGTGGCCGGGGCTCGACGTGACCGATCTTTTCGGCTTCGGCTACCTGATGCCGAGCCTGCTGGCGGTCAAGATGCTCAACCGCCGGGCGATCGGCCGCGTGCTCGGGCCGACGCTGGCGGTCTCGGCGGCGGGGCTGGTTTTTGGCAGCGTGCTGGGGCTGGCGCTGGAGCGCGTAGTGGTCGCGGCCGGCTGGTCCGAGCCGGTGGCCAGCGCGCCGGCGCACCCCACGCAGCCGGCGGCGGTGGCCGATGCCGTGGCCGATCCGCTGGCGCTGGCGCTGATGGCGCACCTGCGCGCGGTGCCCCAGACCGGCCCGGCGCCGGCGCGGCGGCCCGAGCAGCAGGAGCGGGTCGGCACGCTGTGGCGCCAGATCGATCGCTGGCTCGCCGCGGGGCAGATCGAGCCGCCCGCCGCGGTCGAGACCCGCCGACGCGCGCTCGGTTTTGCGCTGGCGCGGCTGGGCG